>VBMR01000002.1 GCA_005878325.1 Methanobacteriota archaeon
TGAAGCCTGTGTCGTGGACCGTTAGGATGACCTTGTAGCTCTGGTTCCAATCTTCCCATGCGAAGCTCACGTTGACTCCGGGCAAGGTATGGGTCGCCCCCGTCAGCACGGTCCCGCCTTGGCTGATCGGGCCCGGGATCGTCCAACTGAAGGTCAGGGAGGCAAGATTGTCAAAGTCGTCCCGCGTTTTCGACGCGTTCAGGGCGATCGTCTTCTTCTCACCTGGGGTCGAGATCACGGCCCAATCCTTCTCCGGATCCAAGATTTCGAACGCTGCGACCGGCGCCTTCGTGTCATTCACCTGTACCGTCATCGTCGCGTTCGTCCCTTTCCAACCGACGCTGTCGGTGACGGTCAGGTTCACCAGGAACACTCCGGGTTTGTGGAAGGTCCAGGTCACGGTTCGGCCCGTCGCATCGACCGTCCTATTCATGTCGAAGTCCCAGGCGTAACCCGAATTCAGGATCACCCCGGTCTTTCCGGGGAACGCGAGGTCCGTCGAAAATCCACCATCGAATTTGACGGGGATCTCCTCGTCCACCTGGAGGGTGGCTCCATTCGCGCTCCCGACGGTCCGGTTCGTGCGGATCTGCCCAATCGGCGGGGTGTCGTCAACAAACACGGTGAAGTTCCGGTAGGAGAGATTGCCGCCCCCATCCCGCATTGTGAGGTTCACAACCTTCGTCCCGTTCTGCGTGTACTTGTACTTCGGCTCGCAGCCCCATCGCATGTCCGATGGGGTGAACGTCCACGTGAAGTTCAGCACGCACACCGGCTGGATGGGGTGGGTGCTGGTCGCCGCGCTGTACGTGATCTCTGTGTTGTTAGCCACGAAGACCTCGTACTTCTTGAAGTCCGTATTCGACTCGTAGAACTTTCCCGCGGGGCCGATGGCCCGGGCTCGTGCGGTGCCTACGAGCGAGCGCTCAACCTTCATCTGCACCTGCGGGAACGGCGAACCCGCGGGCATCACTCCCGGATCGACCGTGAAGAGAGTGAAGTTCGTGGCGGTCACCGGGGCATTCGTCGGCACGATCTTCGTCGCCGAGTTGTTCATCTCGTAAAACCGCGGAAGCTGCACCAAGTACACGGAGTCCTTGTACGATGGGGCGTCCGAATCGGGAGCGACCGTCATGGTCACGTCGTACGACTTCGCGCCGGTCGTGATGAAGGGCGGCGCACCCTTGACCTTGTATTGGACCGTTGCATTGATCCAGACTCGGGCGTTCGCGATGCCCAAGGTGGGGCTCACGGTGACGGAGAAGGAGGAAAGGGTCGAGTTGTACGATTTCCCGTTCGTCGTGAAGAAGCCATCCGTGGTCACATAGGCGGGCCCCTTCGCGACGAGCCAGTTCAGGAAAGCGGTCGTCTCGTTCCCGTCCAAGAGGCCGTTCGCATTCCCGAGGGTCGCGTCGATTTGGAGCCTCAGGTCCCGTAGATCGCTCGGCCCGAGTCCCGGTAGGGTACTATCCGCGTTCAGAGTGAGGTTCCGCCAACTCGTCAGGTTGTTCCAGTCCGCGATCCCATACAGGATCCTCGTCTCGTATCGTTCCCGCGGGGCCGGCTGCAACATCACGTCGTGCTGGGGGAGTGGCCCGGCCGGGATCGTGATTTGTTCTTTTGAGGATAAATAGCCGTCCGCATCGATGATCAGTGTATACGTAGTTGAATCGGGCACGCGGGCATCCTCGAACTGATAGTAGCTGTCTCTCACGGTTCCGGGAATGAGACGGGATATGCTCGTGGCAGGGGCCGCCGGGTTGTACAACCAGGCGACGACTCCGTTGGGAAGGAAGGACCCGCTCACGTTCTTGACTTGACCGTAGAGTTGCACGGGCACGGAATTGAGGTCGACCGTGGAAGACGTCGCCCCGCTCACGATGACGGTCGATTCGACGGTCGGGAGGTTCGCTGCGGAAGTGCGCAACTGGAACGTCGCGTCCCACACGGTCAGATTCACCACGCCCGTGCTTCCCGTGGTGCCTTTTGTGACGAGTTGGATTCGGCCTGTCGGGTTGGTCGACTGGTACGCGGCCACGGATGCGCCGGGGACGGGATTCGAGGGCCCATTGATCACGGTCACCGCTAGGATGCTCGAAGGAGTCCCTTGCTGCGACATGCACAGGGTGGGCATCGTGACCGTCTGGGTTCCATCGAACCGGACCGGGGCGGCCGTTTGCGCGCTGTAGTAGCCCGATCGATCGGCCGTGATTGTGTAGCTGGCGGGCGACGGCTGGTCGAACACATACACGCCCGCTCCGTTCGTCGTCGCGGTTCTCAATGGCGCAATTCCGTTGACGTCGACCAGGGTGACTGTCGCACCGCTCACGGGCACTGCCGGTCCCCCGCACACGGTCACCGCACCGGTGACTTGGGTGGCCGCGCGGACGGTCAGCGGAAGGAGGACGCCCACGATTAGGAGGACCACGAGCAACACAGCGACCGCCTCGATTCCGCGGCGACCGATGTGCATCCGTGTCTCCTCTCGCAACAGGCGTCCCGGCCCCCGTCAGCAAGCATTGCGGGGCCTGGAGAATGCGGCGAATTGACTAACGGTATTTAAGTGTAATGGGAGAGTTCTCGAACCGATCCGGGCGCGCAAAGTTCCATAGCGGTCCGGTTCATCCGCGCGTCCTTGCCTTCGTCGGTCACCCTGGCCCTTGCGACCGCGGTCTTCCTCGTCACATACGTACTCATCTCCCTCCGCACGATCCGGCGGTTCCCCATCGAACGTCCCGGGGTCGCGATGCTCGGCGGCGCGCTCATGCTTCTCTTCGGCGTGTTGACGCCGGCCGAGGCGCTCCTCGCGATCAACCTGAATGTGATCCTCCTGCTCGTCGGCATGATGATCCTCGTGTCCGGCCTCGAGGTATGCGGGTTCTTCGACCTCGTGTCGTCGCGGATCGCGTCGCGGGCGAAGAGCCAGATTTCATTCCTCACCTGGCTCATGGTCGCGACGGCGACCCTTTCGGCGCTCGTCGTCAATGACACGGTCGCCCTCCTCGTGACCCCGGTCGTCATCCGGACCGCCCGGGCCCTGCGCGTGAACCCGGTGCCCTACGTCGTCGCAGTCGCGATCGCGGCGAACGTCGGGAGCGTCGCGACGGAGGTCGGCAATCCGCAGAACGCGTTCATCGCGATCCGGTCCGGAATCCCGTTCGTCGTCTTCAGCGCGTACCTGCTCCCTGTGACAGTCGCGTGCCTCGCCGTGTCGATTGGCCTCGTGTGGCTCGTCTTCCGGAAGGAGTTCGCGGCGCCGATCGTCGCCTCGGCGGTGCCACCCGTCCCCGTGCAGCGGAGGGGCGTCGCCCTCACGTTTGGGGTGATGATTGCGGTGTCGGCCGCATTCCTCGCGTCCCCCTCGCCGGTTTGGCTGCCCCTCGTCGCCCTCGCCGGCGGTTCCTTCGTCCTGTTCTTCCTGCCCTTCTTCTCGAACGTCACCCCGCGGGCCCTGATCGCGAAGGTGGATTGGGGCATCATCCTCTTCTTCATCGGCCTCTTCATCGTCCTCGGCGGGGTCCGGGCCTCGGGTCTCAGCAACACGATCCAGGACGGCTTCACGTCGGCGCTGGGCGGCCGCTCGGGCGGTTTGGTCTGGCTCGTCGGCCTCTCGGCCCTCCTGTCGAACCTGATCAGCAACGTGCCCGCCGTGCTCCTCCTGGCCGAGGTCGTCCCGCAGAACTCGACGCAACTTTGGCTCGCGCTCGCGGCGAGTTCCACCCTGGCCGGAAACGCGACGATCCTCGGGGCCGCGTGCAACGTGATCGTCGTCCAGGGGGCGTCGCGCGACGGCGTCACCGTGACGATGAAGGACTTCGTCAAGGCGGGCCTGCCCGTGACCGCCGCGACCCTGGTCTTGTCGACCGTGCTGATCGCCCTCCTGGTCCCGGCGTGAGGGCAACCCTTATGGCGCCCCGCACGCGTCGCTCCGGCCGTGGGGCGCGAGATCGACTTCGCGGCCGAGCGGGGCCGGATGGTGGATCGTCTTGTCCGCGGGGGGTACATCCACAATCCGCGGGTGCGGGAGGCGTTCCTCGCGGTCCCTCGCGAATCGTTTCTGGTCCCGGAGGAGAGGGCAGAGGCCTACCGTGATACGCCCCTCTCGATTGGGCATAACCAGACGATCTCCGCGCCTTCGATGATCGCGATCATGCTGGAGGAGGCCCTCCTCCAGCGAGGGGAGCGGATCCTGGAGATCGGGACGGGCTCCGGATACCACGCAGCCCTCCTCTCCTCCCTCGTCGGCCCGAGAAATGTCATCTCGATCGAACGAGTCGAGGCACTCGCCGAACGCGCCCGATCGAACCTCGCGTCCGTCGGGTTCGGGGAGGTGACCGTGGTCGTCGGAGACGGGAGCCTCGGGTACCCGGACCGCGCGCCCTACGACTGCATCATGGCCACCGCGGGGGCGCCCCAGATCCCTGACCCGTGGGCCGCCCAGTTGTCGTCGCGGGGCCGGATCCTCGCCCCGATTGGGCCGCGGCACGGGCAGGTCCTCGTGATTGCGACCAAGCGAGCGGACGGTGGGCTCGACGCCCGCGAAGGGACACCATGCGCCTTCGTCCCGCTGGTCGGATCTCAGGCCTGGCCTGACTAGCCTACGCCCCGGACGCGCTGTGGCCCCACGCCTCGTCGGGCAGGTTGTTGTAGAGCGGATCGGCGCTCGGGCCTTCTT
>VBMR01000003.1 GCA_005878325.1 Methanobacteriota archaeon
CCAGGAACTGCTGGCTGAGTCCCCGCGAGCCCCCGCCGTCAACCAGGTCGAATTCCATCCGTTCCTTTACCAGCGGGAGCTGCTCGAGTTTTGCCGGACGCACGCGATCCAGCTGGAGGCGTATAGCCCCTTGGTGCGGGGCCGCCGATTGGGCCATCCCGTCATCCGAGGGATCGCGGTCCAGCGCAAGCGGACGCCCGCGCAAATCCTGATCCGATGGAGCCTCCAGCACGGCCTCGTCGTGATCCCGAAGTCCGTGAGGCCGGAACGCATCCAGGAGAACGCGGCGGTGTTCGACTTCGAACTGACGCTCGATGAGATGAAGCGTCTCGACTCCCTCGATGAGCGCTCCCACGTCGCGTGGAATCCGGACAATTTGCCCTGAAGAGGCGACCATTCGAAGCGAGCATTAACGGGCCTCTTCCGATTGCCGGTTCGTGGTGCGACCCCGCTACGAACTGCCGGGCGGTCTTCGGCCTGCGTCTCTTTCCCAGCGGC
Organism: Methanobacteriota archaeon; assembly: GCA_005878325.1. Taxonomy (GTDB): domain Archaea; phylum Thermoplasmatota; class Thermoplasmata; order RBG-16-68-12; family RBG-16-68-12; genus RBG-16-68-12. The sequence continues at coordinate 499 of VBMR01000003.1, forward strand.
GTCGCTTCTATGCAACCCGCATGGAGTACGGATCCGCGGAGCGTTGGATGTCCCAGCCTCCGGGACGGCGGGCGTATGCGCTGATCCTCGGCCGTCACTCGGGAATCTACCCTCGTCGATTTCGGCATCTCAAGAACGTCCCGTTGGTGGTTGACGATGTCACTCAGGCGGCCGGCCTCAGGCCCTACCTCCTGCGGTACTTGCCCGAGGGCGTGTACTACGATCGAAATGTGTACGCACCCATCACCGAAGGCCGAACCTCCGACATCGATTACATGCACGCATGGAGGAGCCGACGGTTCCGAGGACAGGAACTCGCGTTCGACTTGGATCCGGAGAACGTCGACTGTCCCATCCATGGGGACATCGCGGAGAAGATGCGGCGGCATCAGGGCCTCTCCTTCTGCGACTGGGAGTTCGAGGAGATTCGACGCCAGGCCGCCGCCCTCCTGGACGATCTCGCCAGACGGTGGAAACGGCTCCAGGTCGTCTTCTCCGGCCGCGGCTTCCACATTCACGTGTTCGACGAGGCCGCGTTCGCTTTGAGCCGGAAGCAACGGGACCGGATCGCGAAGAGTTTCGCGCGCCGCTATCCGATTGACGAATGGGTGACGTCGGGCGAGATGCGGCTCATCCGTCTCCCGTACTCGCTTCACGGGATGGTCTCTCGAATCGTCATCCCGGTCCCGCGGACCAAACTCGAGCGGTTCTGGTACGACGATCCGAAGGCGGTTCCTCGATTCTAGGCGAGGCCTATCGTTTCTTCGCTCGCTTCTCCTTCCGGCCGGAGTAGTAGGCCTTTTTCTTCGCGGCCTTCTTGGACTTCTTCTTCGTCGCCATGTCGGTCCGGTAATGTTGCATTCGGGATTGAAGTCTTCCGTTCCGAGCCCGAGCTCTTGCGACGGATCAGCGTGTGCGAGAGCGGGCTTGCCGGTTCGCGGTCCTCACCCGACCCGTGCGTCCCTCGGGGGACGCCTCCCGGTCGAGGCGGGCACCCTCGCGCTCGAGGAGTCTCCGTTTCGTCTCCGGGCCGCCCTCGCTCGAGTAGTTCCCGACTCCGCCGGATTTCGGCAGGACCCGGTGACAGGGGATCACGATGACCGCGGGGTTCCTCGCGCATGCGGTCCCCACCGCCCGACTCGCGCCGGGCCGTCCGAGCTTCGCCGCGATTTCTCCATACGTGATCGTCTGCCCCGGCGGGATCGTCCGAAGAAACTCCAGCACCTCTCGTTCGAACGGGCCGACCTCGAGGTGGAGCGGGATGTCGCGCAAATCGTCGGTACCGGTCCGCACGTGCTCCAGGATCCGGGCGAGGTACGGGTGGTCGGAGCCTGCTCCGTGGGGAGGGGCGTCCCTCGCCAAGCGGACGCGCCGGACGCGGTCCCCCAACACCTCGAGCTGTACGTACAGTCCGAGTTCTCGGCTGAATTTCGAATAGATTGCGAGGGCCTCGTCGTGCGGCCGTCCGGAGCGCATCCGTACCACGGGGAGTAAAGCCCGGATCACATGGTGCTCCGCGCGGTTCAGGTGCTGCTCGAACGTGCTGCGCGCGATTCCGAGGGAGGCGCTGACGTCCTCCGTCGTCGCGTTGCGGGGGAACTCGTAGTAGCCGGCGTCAAACGCGGCCAGGAGCGCCCGGGCTTGCTTCTCCGTGAGCTTCGAAAGGAAGAGAGGGGACGAGAGGGCCTCGCGGGCTCCTTGGCGTCCCGCCGGTTTCCGTTTGGAAACGAGGCGCGCCTCGGGAAACCGGTCCAAGATCGTCCGCGGGTCCGTCCCGGCGTCGAGGATCAAGGTGATGAGCGCTTCGCCCCGTTGCCATCGAATCGGGGGGACGATGTAGGCGTTCTCCTCCTCGAGGGAGGTGATCGCGTCCTCTTCCTCCTTCCCGCCATCGAGGAGCAAGGTCTCTTCCTCCGGGGACTTCGCGTGATAGAGGATCGCCCGTCCTGATTCCCGGATCTCCGGCGTTCGTTCGATTCCCTCGCCGTCGCCGAGGCACCGCAGGAGGAGGAGGCGTCCCAGGGGATATGCGTCGATCGCAAGGCCGGGGCGTCGTTCCGTCAATTCCTGGAGGGGCCCCGCGGCGCGAGCCGCGAAGGTGACCTGCGTGGTCCCGGTCGAGTCCTCCATATCGGCCTCCATCGAGGCCGCATGTTCCTGGAGGGACATAGGCTTTGGCTCCGTGTCGTGCATCGTCAGCAGGATGGGCGCCGCTTCCTAAGGAGGTAGGGCCGGCGATGGCCGGTCCGCGCGGAGGCGTCAGCCGGTCTCGGTCAGGCGATCGAGGACGAGCAGGGCCCGAAGTGTGATCATCTTGCTGGGTTCGCCGGCCTTCTCCAGGGCAAAGGGCGTGGGCCGATGTTTCGGATGACTTTCGTACCACTCGGCCACGCCGCCCTCCGCGTCCGGATGGATCGCGTCGAGGTTCCAACGGCCGTCGGACCGCCGCTTCGACTTCAGGTGGTCGATCGCATGACGCATCCGCGGCTCATCTCCGTAACCGAGCGCGGTCATGAAGTCGAGGCCCACGAGAAGGTCGTAATAATAGTGGACGGGATAGTGGAATCGGTACCAGGGCTCGTAGTGGTCCCCCTGCCGGTGCAGCTCCCGCTCCAGATAGAACTCCGCCCCGAGCTCGACCGCCCGCGTCATCTCCGCCGTCCACTTCGGTTTTGGATAGACCGCAAAGGCACTCATCCCCTCCCAGGAATCGAGGTTGCGGCCGGTCCCGAAGCAACTCCAGCCGCCTTTCTTGTCTCGGGTCTCCGCGAGCCATTCGAACGCGGCCGTGACCTTCGGGTGGTCGACGTACCCGAACCTCACGAGGGCTCGCGCCATGTTGCCCGTCGTGCAGAGATGGCCCTTCTTCGAACCGTCCATCGCGAATCCCCCGTCGGGTCGCGCGAACCGATCGATCCAGATTTCGCACGACTTCGCGATCCTCGGATCGGCGTTCGTCAGTCCGAGGTCGGAAAGGACGAGGAGCATCCAGTTTGTCGAGAGATACTTCGGCTGATAGAGGCTCTCGCGGCCCACCCAGGTCCCGTCCGGGGACTGATTCCAGAGGATCGACGAGGCCCACCCGGCCGAGGGGATTTTTTCCCTTGCGGCGACGACCTCCGGATCCGAGTTCGGTTTCCGCAGCAATTGGGTCAGCGTGAGGTACCGCACCGCGGGCTGCTCCTCCTCGAGCAGCCAATCCAGCACGGACCTCGATCCCATGACGTCCCGCCGCCCTTTGCCTGCGCCGATATATCAGCCTTCGCTCGAGTCCGGGGAATGCCCGCCGAAGGCGATCCCAGGGACGTCGACCCGGCCAAGGATTCCCGATCGTTGGTTCGGACGTCCGCCTAGAGGTGCGTTCGGTCCAGTTGTATTCGTTTGCAATGCACGTTGCGGGAAGTCGACGAATGTGGACGACTTGTGGACGGTCTGCGTAAATATCGAAGGACCTCTAGTGAATGACAGGGTCCCCATGATCGGTCTTTCTTGGGCATCCAAGGGAACCGAGGGGTCGAAGCGCCCCGCCGCTTCACCCGCGGATCGTCGCGTCTCGGACCGTGAAAGGAATCCGACTGCGGGGGTCCCGACACGCGCCGCGGGGGGACCGGGACCACTTGATTCGGGAGGTGCGCCGCGGAGCCGGTAGCCGGCTCGTCCTGTTCCTGTGGCGGCGGGAGCCCGCGCAGAACAGTGGAACGGAGAATCCATCGACACGGGACACGGTTCTGGTTCCTGCCGATTCGCTCTCCCGCCGCCTCCACCTACTCTTGCGGGGCGTCACGTAAGCAGAGCTCCGTGAATCGCCGAAGGATTCGGTCCGCATGGGCCGCCCGGGTGGAACCGACCTCAGCGTCCTCGAGCGCGTCTCCGCCAGCCGACGAAGGCGGCGGCTCCGGCGATTGCCGCCAAGACCGCGGCTACGGGCCACAGGCTCACGCCCTCCGGGGACACGTTCGATGGTGGTGACGAGACCACCACTGTCCACTCACGGCCCGTCGAGCTCGTCCCATCGGACACGGTGACATTCACCCGGTAATCGCCAGGAGACGCCGGGACAAAATTCAGGCTC
>VBMR01000128.1:0-4324 GCA_005878325.1 Methanobacteriota archaeon
GGTTGCTGAGCAGTTCCTGGATCTTTCGCGGATGCCGGACCTTGTCGATGTTCAGGACGTCGTCCCCCGTGTCCACGACGATCGTCCCGATCCGCAGGATCCGGTCCCCGAGGGACTGGTGAAGGTCCACCCGTTCGAGCTGGGTGTAGGGGACCATCTCCGAGTTCTTGCTCAGGATCCCGTCCTCGCGGATGATCTTGTTATCCGTGATGATGTACTTCGTCGTCTTCCGCAACAGCTCCGCGACGAGCATGAGGACGACCGCGAAGAGGACGAACGCGACCGCCGCGATCGTGCTCAGGGGCCAGGAGCCCAGGTTCGGAGAGGGAAAGCTGGGGTAGAACGCCTGGATGATCTGGAAGAAGAAGACTCCCGCGAGGACGAGGAAGAGGCCCGCCACGACGTAGTATCGGAGGGCGATGAGGCGGGTCGGCCGCGTCACCATGAGCGTCTTCTCGCCAACCGACAGGGGCCCACGTCCGCGACTTCCATCCGGGCCTGTCGATAAAACACTTTCGACGCGCCTCTGGGGCGCGGTTCGGCAGAAGAAATTTCATATCGTTCGATGGCGTCCGCCCCGCGTGGCCGTCCTGTTTGGCACCCTCGGGTGGAGGCCCCAGAGCCTCGTCCCGTCGATCCGTTCGACGGAAAGCCTGGAACGCCTCGTGTTCTACCACAGCGACCATGCGAAGAGCCGCGACGCCCGCGCGAAGGTGATGGAATTCTGCCGGTCCCTCGGCGTCCCCGCGACCGGCGTCGAGCTGAGCGACGCCTTCGACCTGTTCGCCTGCGCCGGGCAGATCCGCGAGGACGTCCGGCGGGAGCGCGCCTCCTCCCCCGACCTCCGGTTCAACATCGCGGGAGGCACCCGGCTGATGAGCTGCGCTGCCCTCCTCGTCTGCCTCCTCGAAGGGATCCCCGCGACCTACGTCCACGACGAGACCTATCGGGAGATCCCGTTGCCGCTCCTTCGGATCTCGTATGGCGCCACGCTGACGCCGAAGGAACGGGAGGTGCTCGAGTTCCTCGTGAAGAACCGCGACAAACCCTTCTCCGAGACGACGCTCGCCCGGGCGCTGGGAGTCCACAAGGCCACGATGAACCACCACCTCCGTGGGCTCGAAGCGGCGGGGGCCGTGGAGCGGCGGCGGGATCCGGCGGATGCGCGCCGGCTCATCCTCCAAGCCTCGCCCGGAATGGAACTCCTCGTGGGTTGATCGATGCCGGCACGCACCCTGATCGCGACGGTGGGATTCGACGAGCGCCACGTCCTACCGGCCCTGCGGCTCCTTCCCTACGATCGGCTGGTTGCGGTCGGAGGACGGGACGCGTTTCGGGCGCCCGCCTTCCGAAGACTCTTGTCTATCGAACCGGATCTTCAACGGTTCCCTGTGGACCCCTTCGATCTTCAGGAATGCATGGAAGCAATCGAGCGTTGCGTCCATGTCGCGCAGAGGGAGGGGCCCGTTCGGATCAGCGCGACCGGTGGGACGAAAATCCTGACGATGGCCGCGTTCCTCGCGGCATTCCAGGAAGGGGTCGAGGCCTGGTACTGCGACGGTCCTCCCTTGCGGCTCCCGGTGCTCCGGGGCGCGCGCCTCGCGGACGCCTTCCCGGCCGCGGAGGCCGCGATCATCGTCCACCTGCGGAAGGCGATGTCCCTCGAGTCGTTGCTCGCGGCCCTCACGGAACTCGGATTCGCCCGACGAACCGTCATGGCCGCGATCCTTTCCCTTGGACGGAAGGGTCTCGTTCAGTCGTCGAAGCGAACGGGCCGCGATGTCGTTCGACCGTCGCCGGAACTCGCCTCGATTCGTTCCCACTTCGCGGGACGACCGGGAAAGGCCTAAGAGCCCGGAGCGAATGCCCGCGCGAGGGTCGGGATGGTCCGGGTGAGGGTGGAAATTCGCCTGAAGAAGGGGGTCGCGGACCCGGAAGGCGACAACGTGCACAAGGCGCTGACTCTCCTTGGGTTTCGCGGCGTGCGCGGGGTCCAGAGCACGAAGGTGTTTCGGATCGACTTGGGGACTAAGGAGGCCGCGGCCGCGAAGGAGGAAGCGGAGGAGATGTGTCGCCGACTTCTCGCCAACCCGGTCATCCACGACTACGCGATCTCGATTGAGAAGTAGCCCGCCCGGCCGACGCGACTTTCTGTCCGCGCGTACCTCTACTCAGAGGTATGAATTGAAGGCCCGGACCGTAATCCTCGATGGAACGGCTCAGGCGTATCCGCGGATCCGCTCCCGACGCGGAGCCTCCTGCAAATGGTCCGTCGAGAGGAGCGCGGACTTCTTCATCTCTCGATCCGCGGCTCGGACGAAATCGTCCATCGTGATCCGGTGGCGCTTTCCCCTCCGCAGGGAGTTCCGCATGGCCTGGCGGACCACGTTCAGGATCGAGCCCCCGCTGAGCGCATACTTCGCCGCGAGGGCTTCGAAATCGACCCCCTTCGCGAGGGGCGCCTCCTTCGGGACGAGTCGGCGGAAGATCTCCCGCCGCAGGTTCGCCTCCGGCAGGGGGAACTCGACCGCGATGTCGATCCTCCGGTCCAGCGCGCGGTCCATGACCCGCGCCAGGTTCGTTGCGAGGATCACGACCCCGGGGAAGTTCTCGATCTGCGTCAGGAGGACGTTCACGTCACGGTTCATCCACGGGGTCGCCATGACGCCGCGGCGCTGGAAGACCGCGTCCGCCTCGTCGAAGAAGAGGACCGCGCCTCCCTCGAGGGCCGCGTGGAACACGTGTTCGATGTTCTTCTCCGTCTCTCCGACCCACATGTTTTCGAGCTGTGCGTAATTCACGACGTGCAACGGCCGGCCGAGCTCGTGTGCGATCGCCTCCGCGGCCATCGTCTTCCCGGTCCCCGGCGGCCCCGCGAACAGGAGGCTCAATCCCTTCGTCTTCTTGACGACCTTCTTCAGGCCCCAGCGGCGGTACATGAGGCCCTTGTGCCGCAGCTCCGCGAGGGCATCGAGCAATCCCTCCCGGGTGCCGTCCGCAAGGACCAAGTCTCGCATGGTGAATCGTGGCTTGACGGTCTGCGCGAGCGGCCGGACGGGCTCATGGACGTGAGGCTCCGGCGCCTCGCGTTCGTCGTCCGCCTGGTAGACCTCCACGCCGGCGTCGAGGAGGCGGACGATGATCTGGACGTCGTCCCGCGAGACGTGTCGGCACGATTGGCGAACGCGTCCGCACTTCGGACACTTCACGATCCACTGGTCCCGATCCTCTTTCCCCATCCGGATCCCTCGGGGGCCTGGCGACTCGGCCCGGACGCGGCGAAAACCCGCGCGCGGCTATTTAAACGTGGGCCAAACCCCATTGCCGCCGTCACAAACCCGCTGTCGGAAATCGGATTTCTATGAGTCCCAAGGAACGGGGACGAGCTCAACTTCTCACTCAGAGGACGAGGAAAGCATCCCTGCGTATCGCTGCCTTCGAGGCCTGTGACAGAGCGGACTCCGTTCGCCCTTATTGGGTCCATGCCACGGTGAAAGTCGACTTCGGCGTGAACGTCACGAAATCGGCACAATAGCTCCAATTCCCCGTTGGCTCACCGCCGCCGCCGAAGGTCACCGTCGTCGGACCCGGATCGAGCTTCTGGCTGGCAGTCACGCCCGCGGTACAGGAAGTCGTGGGTGTCCCTTGCACCATGTACAGGTCTGTGTATCCGGCGGTCGCAAATCCGGTAGGCGTCGCGGTTGCCGTGCCAGCCGACGCCGTCAGTGCGGGTGAACTGGTTCCGCAACCGAAGCGAATCCACGCTCCACCCTGGTCTTGGGCGGCGAGAGTCGTGCACGTGCTGGACACGACTTGACCGGGCGTGAATGCGGGGAACGTGTGGGTGAGCAACGAAATCGCCACCACCATGCCGACGCCGGACACCATCATGACGACCAGGATCGATACGGTTTTGATCGTCCATCCGTGCCACTTGAACCGTCGGCTCTGAACCACACCAAGCGGTCCTTCCTCTAACTGATCTCCCCAATCGTCCAATTCCCTCTCCCCCTGTGCCTTACTGTTATCAGGCGGGATAGTACCGTGCCACCTCTTAAAGTGACCACATCGCCCCGTTCAGCCATTAGTGTCCATTTCGTTCGACGATCGAGGATGAGTACTTCGGAGGTCCGCGCTATTCCGGACACGAAACGGATCTGCAAAGCTCGAAATCCAGCTCGGTCCCAGTGCTCAGTTAAGCATGGCTTGCCCGGACGGCTTTCAGGTCCCGCCAGGCGGGGAACTCGGCCGCCATGCGGACCGCGAGGTCCAGGTTGTGGAGGGAGACCTCTTCGATGTTCACACCGAGCGGGACCGCCGGCCG
>VBMR01000128.1:4345-6456 GCA_005878325.1 Methanobacteriota archaeon
CCGCGCCGTTCGCCTGGAAGAGGGCCTCCTCCGTCCGCGGTGTGACGATCGCTCCCAGCCACACGAGGAATTCGAGGTCCTGTTGGTCGGACACGGGAGCGAAGCTGAGCAGGACCGTGGCGGGGGCGAGGCCCTGCGCCGCACACCGCTTCCCGTACGCACGGAGGACGGTGCCCATGGGCTCCGCCTCAAAGATCACCTGGGTCGTGAAGAAGTCGCATCCCGCGCGGGTCTTCTCGACGAGGCGCTCGACCTCGTTGTCCCGATCTGGGATCGTGATGTTCCCCAGGGCGACGTCGTCCCGGCCCGTGGCCTCTGAACGGAGGATTCGGTCGGCCTCGAGGACGGGCGGGCCTGGATACCGGATGCGGCTCCTCGTGCCGCCGACGAGGACGAAGCTCCGGAGGCCGTACGCATCGAGGGACTCGCGGGTCCACTTCCGGACCGCGTCGGCAGAGGGCGTGTGCGCGACCACATTGTTCACGATCGGGTCCACGCCCAGGTCGTCGCCCAGGCGTCGGGCGAAGTCCCTCGGGTCCATGTTCCGGAGGAAGGGCTGGCCCATGTGGTTTTCGTCCAGGACCTGCGGGAGGTTCAGCCCGTCGAGGGTCCCGAGCGTCCGCACCGCCTCGCGGACCCGGTCGACCAGGTTGGCGATCGCCTTGTCGCTCGAGCGCCGCGACGGGGGGACGATCTCCAGGACGAGGGGCGTTGACTGGAGGGTCGAGCGGAACGGACGTCGCATTGGGCCGACAAGGGGGGACCCTTCTACTTGAAGGTTTTATTCCAGGCGGCCTCCCTTGCGGGGCGCCGACGAGATGAGTCGGATCCAGGAACACTTCCGCGGGCTCGGCCGCGATCCGACGGATGTCGAGCTGCAGAGCCTCGGTCAGGCATGGTCGGAGCATTGCTGCTACAAGTCGTCGAAGGCCATCTTGAAGGAATTCATCTTCCCCGTCCAGACGCCGTACGTGCTGGACCGTGGCGACGCGGGTGTCGTCGAGTTCGACGAGGACCATGCGTACGCCTTGCGGATCGAGAGTCACAACCATCCCTCCGCGATCGAACCCTACGGAGGCGCGAACACGGGGATCGGAGGGATCCTGCGGGACGTGCTCGCGATGGGCGCCCAGCCGATCGCCCTCGCGGACCCGTTGCACTTCGGGCCGCTCGACCTACCGCAGAAGGAAGTGCCGAAAGGGGGGAAGCATCCAAAGTACTTGTTCGGAGGTGTCGTCGCGGGCATCCGGGACTATGGGAATCGGGTCGGCATTCCGACGGTGGCCGGATGCATCGTCTTCGATGAGGGCTACGTGGGCAACGTCGTGGTCAACGTGGCCTGCGTCGGCTTCGGGAAGAAGGCCCAGTTCGTTCTGAACCGCGTGGGATCGGAACGGGACATGTTCATCCTGTGCGGGGGCCGCACCGGACGGGACGGGATCCACGGGGTCACCTACGCGAGCGTCGACTTCTCCGAGCGGTCGGTCGAAGGATGGGAGGCCGGGGCGGTCCAGCTGGGCGATCCGATCCCGCGGCTGTGCCCCTCAAGGAAGAGGGTCTGGCGCCGTGGGAAATCTGGGTCTCCGAGAGCCAGGAGCGGATGATGCTCGCGGTGCGTCCCGAGAACGTGGCCGCAGTCCTCCGGATTTGCGCCTTGTACGATGTGCCCGCCACGGTGGTGGGCCGCGTGATTCCGGAAAAGGTCTGTCGGGTGCGGTACCAGGGCGTCGTCGTCCTCGAGATGGACCTCCCATTCTACACGGGCGGCCCCGAGTACACGCGACCCTTCGCGCCGCCCGCCGGATCGAGGGTCCCAGAGCTCCGGCTCCCGCGCGAACCGGCCTCCTACCGGTCGACGATCCTGGAACTGCTCGCGTCGCCGAACATCGCCTCGAAGGAATCCGTCATCCGGCAGTACGATCACGAGGTGCGGGCCTCGACGGTCCTCAAGCCGATGCACGGGGTGATCGGCAAGGCGGCCCACGGGGACGCCGCGGTGATCCGGCCGATGATCGAGTCCTGGCGAGCCCTCGGAATCGCGGTCGCGTCTGCCCCGCGGTTCACATCTCTCGATCCGTTCCGCGGCGGTGCATCTGTCGTCGACGAGGTCT
>VBMR01000129.1 GCA_005878325.1 Methanobacteriota archaeon
GAGACGGTCAAGCCCGACGTGGTACGGAGTGTCCTCGACGGTCATGTCCGCCCCGTAATTCAAGAACCCTCCCTCGATGCGGCGGATGTCCGAAGGACCCGTGGGACGGAGGTTGTACTTGCGCCCGGCTCGCATGACCCGGTTCCAAAGGTCCGTGCCGCGCGCGGCATCGAGGAGGTAGATTTCATAGCCGACCTCGCACGCCTCGGCCTCCCGCACCCGGACATCGAGGCGGCTTTGGAACGCCACGCCCTTCGCCCACCACAGGATGTCGGAATCTGCCAGGGCCAGCCAGAAGGTGTTCTCATCGAGGCGGAGGAGCACTGGGTCGTTCAAGATGCCTCCCTGTTCGTCCGTAATCACGACGTACTTCCCTTGTCCCACTCGGCACTTCGTGAGGTCTCGCGGGGTCAGCCGCTGCATGAACTCGAAGCCGTCCGGGCCCGTGATCTCGACGTTCCGTTCGACGGCCACGTCCCAGATGGCGACGTGATTGAGGAGGTGCCAGTACTCCGCTTCGTAATCGTCAAATCGGCTCGGCAGGAAGACGTGGTTGTACACGGTGTAGGCTTGACATCCCGCCTTCAGGGTCGCCTCGAAGTATGGAGAGCGCCGGAGGCGCGCGCCTCGCTGGATGAGGCCCATGTCGAACGGTTTCTTCGGGGAGGCTGCCCGCGACTTTGTCGATGGTTTCTGGCTCGCCTTGCCACGGCCCTTCCCGCGCGGCGGACGCATGCAGGGTCCTCCTAGTGTCCCGGCTCGGCGGCACCCGACCGGCTCATGGATGGCCCAAGAGGGAGGATTGGATCGCCGACCCGGATCGTGCCGTCCGTGAGGATCTGAGCCCGGAGGCCGCCCCGGTGGACGAGGCCCGCGAGGACTCCTCGGCGCGTGAGGCCTTCCAGGTGGGCGCACGGCTCGCACAGGCGGATCCCCCGCAACCGCACATCGCCGATGGAAAAGTCCTGCCCCACGAGGTGGTTCAGCGGAACACCGCGGCTGACGACGTTCCGACGGGCGTCTCCCGCCTCAATACGGACATCATTGTCTCGTGCCATCGCGGCGATGGCCTCCGACTCGATCAGTGTGACTTCGCGCCCGGGTCCCGGGCTGTCGGAATAGGTCCCGCTGGAAATGAAGTATCGGTCTCCCTCGAGCCCTTTCCCTGCAATCGCACGGACGGCATCCAAGGAACGCATCGGCGCCTCGGCTTTCGGGGCGATGTGGATGGAGGCGACCTCGCCGCTCCATTCGCGGGCGCGGGACATGAGCAACAGAACGGGCTGCGCGATATAATCGTTCGCTACGCCGCGTCGGGCACGATCGCATCCGCCTCGATTTCGACGCGCATGTTCGGGTCGATCAGCCGGCTCACCTGAACAAGTGTCGTGACGGGGCGGATGTCGCGGAAGAACTCCGCATGGGCCCGGCCCACGGCCTCCCAGTCCGCGATTTCCGTCAGGAAGATGCGGGTGCGGACGACGTCCTGCATCCTTGCGCCGGCCTTCTCGAGGCTAGCCTGAATCTTCTGCAAGATGTGCACCGCCTGCCCGTGCGCGTCCCCGAGCGAGACGACGCGCCCCTGTTCGTTCGTCGCGGTGGTCCCCGCGATGGCGATCCACGGGCCCACGCGCACGGCCCGGGAATATCCGACCAGCGGTTCCCACTTGGCTCCGGACGACACGTTCCGACGTTCCATCCGCACGCACCTCCACGAGGCGATGCCGGTGTCGGAGAAAAATCCTCGGACGCTAGCGCCGTTGCGCGGGCGGAGTCCCGAGGAGCCTAGACATCTTGTCGGCGGCCGCCTCCGCCACCTTCGTCGCATCCGCCCAGCTGCTCAGGTTCCGCCAGTGCTCTTCCTCCAAGTCTCGGACCGTGCGGAGCAACTCCGCCTTCAGGCCCTCGTACGCCGGGCCGTCGTACAAGGCCGCGCCGATCACAAACTCCCCGCGGACCGCCACGATTCCGAGTTCTCCGTACTTCATCGCGGTCACCCCGTACCCGCGGGATCCGGGCACGCTGGTCTCGACGAAGTTGCCCACGACGGACAGGAGGCTCTCCAACATCTCCGCTTCGATCGGCAGATCGCGGCCGGACGCCAAAGCGACGAGCGGTTCTCCCGACCTGTAGAACAGGTAGACCGCGATTGCCCGTTGGCTCTTCTCGGCGTCCTTCCGACGCCTCATGAGATCCTCCGCGACGATGCTGCGGATGGTTGAAATGGCGGTTTGCAATCGGGCGTAACCGGAGGCACACAGGAGACGCCCTCGTCCGGCGGAATCGCAGGATGGCAAACGTACGATTCGGGAGCAGGGTCGCGAATCTTCTCCAGGGGGAGTCGCCAGAGTCCAAATCTGTGCCATACCAGAAAATGATTTCGGTCCGTTGTTCTGCCCTCCGACTGGCACAAACCTTCAAAATGGCCGGCCACTGTCGATTCACGTTCAGGGCTCTTCAATGAAAATTGAAAACTGCGAGTTTCCGGACGACCTCCTGTACGACTCGGAAGGGTTCGTTTGGGCTCGGCCCTCGGACTCCAGCGACGTGACGGTGGGGATCACGAGCCTCTACGCCGCCGTCATCGGGAAGCCGGCAAAGGTCACCGCGAGACCCCTCGGAGCGACGTACACGACAGGAGCCGCGATCGGCTTCATCGAGAGTGGCAAGTATTTCGGACCGATCCGTTCGCCCGTCCGCGGCATCCTGACGGCGGTCAATGAACCCGTCTTGTCGCATCCCCCGAAGATGATCGAAGGCCTCTACGGGGAAGGATGGTTCGCGCGAATCCGGCCGTCCCATCTGGCGGAGGATCGGATGGGTCTTCTGCGGCTACCCGCCGGACGGGAGGCGTTTTCGAGACAAATTGCGAATTTGCGGGTCCGATGCTTCGCGGCCTTTCCAGACTACGAGATGTTTGAGATCGGGACGGAGTGCGCCGCCGTCCTTGTGAAATTGAACGAGCTCCTGGCCCGGAGCGAAAGGGGAGAGGTGGTCCATCTGGTCACGGACGATCCAACCGCCCATATCGAAATGGTCCGATGGTCCGACGAGTCCGGGCAGCCGGTCATCGACGAACGCCGCGAAGGCAACCTGTTCCATTTCCTGGTCCGGAAGGTCTCCTGAAATTGGACGGATCGACCGGGACTTGGGCGCGAATTCACTTTGGTCACTAGGGGCCTCGCGAGTATCATGGGTCCCAAGGGCGTTCCCCCACCCAAACGTAGAAATCATGGACCAACGTGCCGCGCCGCGAGGAGTTCGAGATGGCGGGGGTCGGGGAAGGTGCAACGTCAAGGCGGCAGCGGCCGTTTGCCGTATGGGTCATTGCCGGCGGACTTGTGTACATCGCGCTGGCCCTGCTCGTCTACACATTACCCTTGCTGGCGGCCATAGGCCTGGGTTTCCTCGTTCTTCTGACGGTGTTCATCGTCCTCCTCCTTGTCGCCGCCGGTTTCACCCTCCGCGAGAAGCGTTGGGCTTTCGTCATGGGCTCCGTGACCGGCATTGTCCTGGCTTCGTTGTTCTCGCTCAATATCGTCACGAGTGCATCAAATCCGGCCGACAGCGGTTTCTGGTTCACGATGTCCGCCCTCCCCGTTCTATTCCTCATCGTCCTCTTCTCGATCCTTGGCTTCCGGAACGCGAAGGCGGGATTGATGCAGAAACGGTATCTCGCTACGCCCGCCTCGAGCGGAGGTCTGGTCGTCGTGGCCGTCGTCGGATTCGTGGTCGGCAGCCTCGTCGTGGGTATGATTGGCGCGGGAATCATCCTCAGGAACAGCACGGCGGTAACGGCCGACGTTGAGATTGTATCCAATGCCGCAGCGGTCTCGGTCCCCTATTCGCCGCAGTCCTTCCATGTCGTCGTGGGGGGCACCGTGAGTTGGGTAAACAGGGACACGGTCGCCCATTCGGTGACGTCAGCGCTCAACTCGACCTACCGGTTCGACTCCGGCCTCTTCACGACGGGAGCGCTGCGGAGCCATTCGTTCCCGGAGGCTGGGACCTTCTACTACTACTGCACCCTGCACACCCAGATGCTGGGCGTCATCGTCGTCGGCTAGGAACCTTTCCTATTGCAATTTTGAGATGACCTTCGTGGCTTCCGTGAGGCTCCAAGCCTTCAGCGTCTTCGTGCGAACGTTCCCCATCTTCCCGATCTCCAGCATGAGCTGCATCGCGACGTCATCGTTCGGCGCTTCCGTCACGCTGACGACGTCGAACTCGCCCATGGTGTAGAAGATCTGCATCTTCGCACCGAGCTTGTTCGCCAAGGCCGTCAAGGCGTCCGCCCTCTTTGGCGACTCCTTCACGTTCCGGATCCCTTGTTCCGTCCAGTTCACGAGGCTGATGTAGTGCGGCATTCGGGTCCCCGGGGCACCCATCTGCAGGTCGGTATTTAATGCGCTCGCCAGGCCCGATTCCCCATATGCATCGTACCTACGGACCCCTTAAGAGCGACTCCCTTGTGCAACGATCCGGGAAGGAACATGGACCGGGTACGCAGCTCGCGGATCGCCTACGTGGTCATCGCTTGGGGCGTCGTTGTGGCCCTGTTGGTTCAGGTCTCGCTCGTTGGCCTGTGGTTGTTCTCCGGTCAGCCGACCTTGGCGATTCACAAGGAATTCGGCCACGCCATCTTTCTGGGAGTCTTCGCCCTTGCGGGTCCGGCTAGACCAGGTGGCCCTACCGCTATCGAGCGGCGAATCCCGGGCGAACTACTGAAGTCCTCAATTCGCCAGCCCGAACGTCCGGGAAGGGAGGAATCGCCGAGGAGCGCACGGGATGCCCCGACCCTACGCCCGCTCCTGATACAGTTCGAGCCAGATTCCGTTCGGGTCCTTCACGAATCCGACGATGTACTTCGGGCGCACCTCGGCAGGCCTCGCCATCGTCGCTCCCGCCTTCAAGAGGCGCTGCACTTCCCGCTCGACGTCGTCGCATTCGAACGCGAGGTGATCGAGTTCGCTTCCCTCGCGATACTTGGAGTTCGGATACCAGTTCATCTCGAGGACGTGGTCGGAGCCTGGGTTCTTGAATGCCGCGACCTCGCCTCCCGTGGATTCAATTTTGTGCCGGCCCAGATACTCCATCGCGAGCACATCCCGATAGAACGCGATCGACTTGTCTAGGTCCTTCACTTCAATCCCCGTGTACGTGAACTTCATGCCGATCCCGATGCTAGAATACACCTCAACCGATTCAATGCTTCTAGGCCCTTTAGGACTCGCCTAGAGCTGGAGTTGTCGCGGTTTTCGCGCCCGCCAAATGGTCGTCCCCGGGATCATCCGGATCTTTTCGAGAGGGAAGATGTCCGCGTATGTGTTTTCCTTCGGAAGCGGTTCTGGCTCGAGGATTTCCACAACCACGAAGCCTGCGTCGGTTAGGGCGTGGTGCCAGCCCCCGTAGGTTCGATGGAAGTCTACCTCTGTGAGCCCTTTCTCCGTGAAGATGATGGGACTCCGATCGAAGTAGCTCCTTCGGAACTCGAGGACTCCGTCCTTCGTGATCGCGTATATCGGTGACATCCACGAAAACGCGAACAGGCCGCCGGGTCGCAGAACCCGATGGATTTCTCCGAAGGTTTTGCGAATATCTTCGACGAATCCCAGAGCATATGCAGAGAATGCGGTGTCAAAGCCTGAATCCGGGAGGATGGTGAGATCCTCGACGTTCGACTCGACGAATCGCACCTTGACGTTTCTCGATTGAGCGAGGGTCCGCGCATGGTCCAGTTGTTCCGACGAGAAATCCACCGCGGTGACTCGCGCGCCCTGCTGTGCAAGGTACACCGCGGATTGTCCGCCACCGCACGCGATCTCCAAAACGTCCTTTCCGGCGACGGCTGGCCCGAGGACCTTCAGCTGTGATTCCGGAGGCATCGATGGCCCCCATAGGAGGTCGCCCTCGAGCTCGCTCCGATGGCTCGCCTGATACTCTCGGCTCGTCGCGTTCCAGTTTTCGCGGTTCGCACGCGTATGGGGGGATTCCGGCGGCACGCGATTGTCAACGAGGACGGAGCCTTAGCCTTGAGCCTGTCCCCCGGCGCCCGTGTCTACGCGAGCTTCGCGCTCATCGTGATCTGTGTGTTCAGGAGGCGGGAGATCGGGCAGTTCTTCTTGGCGGCCTCGGCCGCCGACTGGAACTTCGCGGGATCCGCACCCGGGACTTTCGCCGCGACATCGAGGTGGATCGACTTCACGGACCACCCCGCGCTCGTCTTGTCGAAGTCCAAGACCGCCTTCGTCTCGATCGTCTCCGGCCGCATTCCCGCGGTACCCAATTCGTTCGACAGGGCCATGGAGAAGCAGCCCGCGTGAGCCGCCGCCACGAGTTCCTCGGGGTTCGTCCCCGGCTCGTTCTCGAACCGCATCGCAAAGCTGTATTGGATGTTCTTCAGGGCCCCGCTCGCGGTCGACACCGTGCCCTTGCCATCCTTCAACCCACCGCGCCATACCGCACTCGCTCGTCGTTGCATCTGAAATCCCGGGAAGGGCAGACGCGGGCACGGATTAATGTTTCTCGGGTCTCGGTAAGGACACCCATCGGTTGAGGCGTGGCTGACCGCGAGCTCGGTCGGCCACGCGGACGGATCCCGTAAACATGTTACGGGGATCGCGGAGCTTTCCTGGGCTCGACCTAGGCCGTCCTCGCGGCTGGCAGGACGAGGTGACTATCGCCGAATTCGTGCCATAGGTATCCATGGCGGATGGCCTCCGCGTACGCGCCCCGCACGCCCTCCATCCCGAGGAAGGCGCCGAGCATCGCGAGGTGGCTCGTGACGGGATCGTGGAACCCGGTCAGGAGCCCGTCGACGGCGTGGACGCCTCGGTCCGGGTTCACGAAGAGGCGCGTGAAGCCCGCGACCGGCCGGATTCCCTCCGGGGACCACGCGGACTCCAGGGCGCGGACCACCGTCGTGCCGACCGCGATCACGCGCCCGCCCGCGGCGTGCGTCCGGTTCACCGCCTCGGCGGTCTCGGGGGAAACGGAGAAGG
>VBMR01000097.1 GCA_005878325.1 Methanobacteriota archaeon
GGCCGGGGAATCACATGTGGGCGAACATCGCCGCCATGTGCTTCGCACCGCCGACGAAGTCCGTGAGCCGAATGTTCTCGTTCGGCGCATGGTAGTTCGACCCGTCGTAGGAGACCCCAGGGCCGGAGATCGACGGCACGCCGACGACCTCGTTGAAGAATCCGTGAGCGGAGGCTCCGGCGGACCACGGCCACACCTCGGGTTCCCGACCGTACGCGTCCACGGAACCCTTGATCGCGGCCTTCACGACGCGCGCGTTCAGGGAGATCGCCGCGGCTTCGAGCTTTTCCGGTGCAGGCAGGAGCTCGATGTCCTCGAACCCCTTCGCCTTCATGTGCGCGCGGAGCTTCTCGAGCTGCCTCTCCTTCTTCATGTTGGGAACCAAGCGAAAGTCGATCTTCGCCCTCGCGACGGCGGGGTTCACGGTCTTCGTGCCCTCCTCGATGTATCCGCTCACGAACCCACAGATCGTGCAGGTCGGGGAATAGATCAGCTGCCGGAGAATCTCGAAGTTGTTCTCGCCGCCGAGGAACTCTTTCACGCCCCAGAACCCTTTCAGGGCCTCCGCGGAAAACGCGCTCGCCCGCAGGAATCGGAGCTCGCGGGCGGTCGGGCGGCGGGCGTCTTCGTACCAGCCCGGGACCTTGATCCGCCCCTTCGCGTCCCGGAGGGTCATGAGCGCATGGATCAGCCGCCACCCAGGATTCGGCGCGATGGCCGCGTACGAGGAGTGTTGATCCACGGAGGCGGTCCGACTGACCATTTCCACATAGAGGATGCCCTTGCACCCGAGCTCGATTTTCGGCGTGCCCTCGTGAAGATGGTCGCCTCCCTCGATCGTCGCGCCGTCCGCCTTCAGGATTTCCTTGTTGGCGTGTACGAACGAGGCGAAATGAGGACTCCCGACTTCCTCTTCGCCCTCGACGACGAACTTCAGGTTGATCGGGGTCCGTCCCTCGACGGCCTTCCATGCCTGCACGGCGAGGATCTGCATGATCAGGTTCCCTTTCGTGTCGCCGCATCCGCGGCCCCAGAACTTGCCATCCTCGATCTTCGGATCGAAGGGATCCCGCTTCCATTCGTTCAGCGGATCCACCGGCTGCACGTCGTAATGCTGGTACATCATCAGGGTGGGCTTGCGCTCATCGACGATCATCTCGCCATAGACGACGTTCGGTCCGCCGTCCGTCGGGTATTCGCGCGCTTCAAACCCGTTCTCGACGAGGAGACGCCGCACGAAGGCGGCCGTCTCCGGCTGGGCCTTCTTGTGCGCGGAGATCGTCGGAAAGCGGCAATATTCCTTCAGCGTCTCGAGCGCCTTGTTCGCATCCGCTTCGACCCGGGCCAGGACGTCCGACAGGGCCATTCCGCACCGATGGCCGGTAAGTCGGCGGTCCATAAGAACCCGCCGCGTCGATCCGCCGGAGGCCCAATCGCGAAAGGAATATGTCCGCAAACGCCCGTCGTGGCTCGAGGTGGAGTCGATGGAACTGCTGAAAGGAGTTCATGCGATCGAAACGTTAGCGACGTCAACCTTGCTCGTTGACGGCCGGCTCATCTTGATCGATGCGTCGATCGATGCGGACGCCGGAAAACTGTTGGATTACCTCTCGAGGATCAAAGTGAAACCGAAGGACCTCTCGACGATCTTCATCACCCACACGCATCATGACCATGTCGGCGGGCTGGCGGCCGTAAAGCACGGCTCACCCGCAAAAGTGGCGGCCCACCGGATCGAAGCGGACTTCATCGGCCGCAAGCGCGTCTACGACGGCCCGCCGGGCATCCAAAGTTATCCGGGGACTCCCGTCGACGTGCCCCTGGACGACGGACAGAAGTACGATGGACTCGAAGTGATCTTCACTCCGGGCCACACGCGCGGGCACATCTGCCTCTTCGATCCGTCCCGGTCCCTCCTGATCGCGGGCGATGCCGCAAGAAATGAATCAGGACTCAAGCCGATGGACGACCGGTACAACGTGGACCCGAAGCAGCATCGGGAATCGATCCGGAAGTTGGCAAAGCTCCACTTTGAAAACGCGATCTTCGGCCATGGCACGCCGATCGTGGGTGGTGCAGCGGCGAAAATCGCGGACCTCGCGAAACGCGTGTGACGGAGAACGCGAATCCGAGAACGATTCGCGCATACCGAGGCCCGTGTCGCGCGCCGAAAATTGGGACCAGAGGTTTATGAGGCGGCGCGCCTGATAAGTTCCTCGCTTCCCCGATCCTCCCGGAGGATTTGCTCGTTGTTGGACCGACCGACCCATGCCCATCGCTCGCGGCGCGTCGCCGCAGTCCTCGCGGTCCTCCTCCTCGCGGTTCCGTTCTTTGCCGGTCGCTCCGCCGCGGCGCCATCACCTGTGGCCGTCGTGACGGACTTCCCGGTGCACGCCGAATTCCGGCCGGACGACCCGGGCTACCTGGACCAGTGGGGCCTCCGCCAGGTCGTCGAAGATCCCAATCCGCCACCGCCTCCCACCCCTCCTCCGAACGCGTGGGACGTGACCCCCGGCTCCCCCTCGGTTGTCGTCGCGGTCGTCGATACGGGAGTCGTGTGGACCCACCCGGACCTGTTGGCCAACATGTGGTCGAACACGGATGGGACCCATGGAAAGGATTTCATCGATGGGGACCTGAACCCGATGGACCCCGATACCACCCCACTGTTCCACGGTACGGGCGTCGCTGGCGTCATCGCGGCCATCCTGAACAACGGCCAGGGGGTCGCCGGGACGGCGCAGGTGCACGTCATGGCGCTCCGCGCCCTCGGCACGAACGGCCAGGGCTCTTCGTTGAACACCTCGCAAGCCATCCGCTGGGCCGTCGACCACGGCGCGAAGGTGATCAATCTCTCCCTCGGCACGAACGAGACGTTCGGAGGGCCGCCGACGGACATTCAACTCGCGGTCGACTACGCGTGGCGGCGCGGCGCCCTCATCGTCGCGGCGGCGGGGAACGCCGGGACCGGGTCCCTGGACTACCCCGCGCGGTTGCCGAACGTGGTGTCCGTCGCAGCGATCGACGAGTCGGGGCGGCGAGCCTCCTTCTCGAACTACGGGAGTGGCCTGGACATCGCGGCACCCGGCGACCGAATCCTCACGTTGGACGGGAACAACAACGTCCACTACTTGCAGGGCACCTCCTTCGCGGCGCCGTTCGTCAGCGGCGTCGCGGGCCTCCTGCTCTCGATGGACGGGAACCTGACGAACGTGGAGCTGTGGAACATCCTGAACAACACCGCGGTCCAACCCAGCGGCCAGAGCAGTCCGAACTCGGGCTACGGATGGGGCGTCGTGAACGCCTGGAATGCCCTGAACGCGCTCAGCCGGCCCTTCATCTCCGTGAACGCGTATCCGACGAGCGTCTCTCGCACCTCGACGTTCGGGGTCACGTGGTCGATCCGCGGTCCCGCGGGCGGCGTCGTGACGGACACCCACGTGACCTGGGGCACCTCCCCCACCGTGCTCGGAAACACGACGACGGCCCAGACGGGCGCGACCCGGCAGTCCTTCACGGCGAACGGCCTCTCCATTCCGTCGGGCGCGGACACCCTCTACTTCCGGGTCGTCGCGATCGTGAACGGGACGACGTACACGTCCCAATGCGCAGGCCCTTCGGGCGACTGCTTCGTCGCCGCGTCGAACCTGCCCGACTTCCTCTTCGTCCTCTACCAGCTCCTGGCCTCGAACTTGTTGTTCCTCGCCCTGTTCATCCTCGCCCTCGCGGCGATCGTCGCGTTCATCCCGCAGCGACGCGCCGCACGGGCCCGCCGCTACGCGTACCCTCCGAAGACGATGTCTCCCGCAAGCTACTACGTCGGATCGCCCGGTCCGCCTCAGCCTCCCCCTGCTAGGGTGCAGCCCCGCACGGTGACCCCCGCGCCTCCGATCGAATTCGTCCGGCAGCCAACGAGTCCCGCGACCCCGACGGCCACCGGCCCTTCTGGGGCCACCGTGACCCGTCTCGTCGCCGCGAAGAAACGTTGCCCGAGCTGCGGGACGATGGTCGCGGCGGAGAACCTGTTTTGTTTCTTCTGCGGGAACCCGTTCCGCTGACCTCGGAAGTGCCCCGCGTCCAACGAGCTGCATACCTCTAAGTGTAGGTACGAATCGGACACCCGGATTCGACGTCTGCTCCGATCACGGTCCGTGGCGGTAGAGTTCGTACGCGGACATCGGCTTCGTGTAGTCCACCCGCCACGCCCGATCCGGCGGAGCCTTCCCGAGGGCGCGGGCCATCTCCCGCACATGGACGGGCATGGAGCCGCAGCACGATCCGATGTACTGGATGCCCAGATCCTTCGCCTCGGCCGCGAAGGCGCCCATCGCGCGGCGGGGCAGGACGAGGGTCTCCGTCTCGTACGGGAATTCCTTCGTAGCAGTGAAGTCCGGGACATCGGGAGGCGTCCAGTACGCGGTCGGCTGGCAGGCCACGAATCCCGTGACGGCCCTCCGCATCTCCGCGGCGAGGGGGAGCAGGAGGCGGGGGTTGCGCAGGCAATTCACCCCGACGATGTCTGCGCCGGCGTCGTGGAGGGCCCGCGCGCATTCCGCGGGCGTGTGGCCATCGTACGAGACCGGATTCTTGTCGAATGACATCGTCACCATGGAGGGCAAGCCGGTCCTCTCGATGCGCTCCGCCGCGATCAGCGCCTCGGCGAGCCACGAGAACGTCTCCGCAATCACGAAGTCCGGGGACTCCTGCAATTGCGCCTCCAACTGCTCGTCGAAGAGGCCCCGCACCGTATCGCCTGAACCCTTGTCCTTCGGGTCGTACATCCAGGTCAGGCTGAGGTTCGCCGCGACGAGGGCGCGATCCCCGGCCACCTCGCGGGCGAGGCGGACCGCCCCGCGGTTGATCTGCCCCACGCGGTCCGCGTAGCCCGTCGTCCGGAGCTTCTCCTTGCTCGCGTAGAAGGCCAAGGCCTGCAAGACCTCCGCGCCCGCATCGAGGTACTCCCGGTGCAGCTCCGACACCGCGGCCGGATGCTCCAGCACGACCTCCGGCGTGAAGGGACCTGCTTGGACATACCCGCGCTTCTCCAGCTCGAAGAGATATCCGCCGTCGCCCAGCACGGTTCCCTTCGCGAGCCGCTCGAGGATTCCGGGCCCCCGCGAGGGCGGACGCCGCGCAGAATCCGGGGCCATCGGAGTGGGAAGGAGGAGGGCGGCTTATTAGGTTTCACCGGCCTCGCCGACCGGCGCCAACCCTACCTACAGATGCCACCATCCCGACGCCGTGGGCGACCTTTGGGACGCGATCATCGTGGGAGCCTCGCTGCTAGTGGGCGAAATTCTTTTCGTGAAGGCGCCTTGTCCTTCGTAATGGGGGCGAGCGCAGATCCCGCGAAACCCTCCAAGGCCGAGGTCGAGCTTCCCGTGGAATCGTGCGACGTCTGCGGCGGCCCGACGTACGAGAGGAACTGCAAGGTCATCTGTGTCCGATGTGGATACACGCGGGACTGCAGCGACCCGTGAGATTTTCGACAGCTGACGAGACTATCGGCAATTGTCGTGATAATCAACGGCAAAGCCTAAAGCTTCCCTGTATTGTGGCCGCGGGTTACCTATGGACCCAATGGACGCGAGGATCCCCCATACCGAGTTCGTGCGCCGGATGATCCTCGGACGGCCCTTCGAGCCGGATCCGACCTACGCAGGTGACCTCCTCGCGTTGGAGCGTTTCCTGTCGACGCGGTCGGTCGGCATCGCCGACTCGATCGCGCTATCCCACCTCGTCAGCCGGTACCCGCGGGAATCCGAAGCGATTGCGAAGGAGCTGGGGATTCGCCCATTCATCCCGTTCGAGGACGAACGGCTCGGGGCGCTCGTGGATGAACGATTGCGCCTCGCGCTGAGACGCACCCGCTTGCCTCGCCTCCAAACGGACGGTCCCTTCGATTTGCTGGACCTCTGACGGTGGGACCGGCTCGAGCTGCACGGAGCCCTTTTCAACGGAGTGTCTGACGGCCCGATTCGAAGGCCTCCATCGTCTTGAACTGAGGTCGAATTCGAACCCAAAATTGAGCACCGAAATGCTTTCGCAAAAAGTCAATGTCAGACACGAATATTATTAAGTACAACATATAAGAATGGGCCGTCGAGTGCGGCGGCTCGTCCTGGCGGAGAAGAATAGTGCAGCCCGTCGGCTGGTCCAAGTTCTATCTAAAGGGAAATCGGAGAGGGTCCGAGAGGACGGCATCACCTACTTCCGGTTCACGAAAGACGGCGACGAGTTCGTGGTCGTCCCCCTGCGAGGACACGTCGTGGAAATCGACTATCCATCGGCCCTGCAGGACTGGCAGTCGACGGACTTGGAACGGCTGATCGACGCGGAGCCCGTGCGGCTGGAATCGCCCCCCGCGCTGCACGATGCCCTACGGGAACTCGCCGCGGACGCGGATGAAGCGATCCTCGCCACGGACTACGACCGGGAGGGTGAGCTGATCGGGGTGGAAGCGTTGGAGACCCTTCGCAGTCGCCGCCCGGACCTCCCGGCGCGTCGGGCTCGGTTCAGCGCGATGACGCCGTCGGAGATTCGCAGCGCCTTCGAGAATCTTGTGGAACCGGACTGGGCCCTCGCCCAGGCGGCCGCGGCGCGCCAGAAGATCGATCTCGCCTGGGGCGCGGTCCTCACGCGATTCCTCACCCTCGAGTGCGGCTCGGCCCGACAGGTCCTTTCCGCGGGGCGGGTGCAGACGCCGACCCTTCGAATCGTCGTGGACCGAGAGCGGGAGCGGGAGGACTTCGTGCCGAGGCCTTTCTGGAACGTCGTCCTGCTCGCCGGATCGCCCGCGTTCGAGGCGACGGCGCCCGGAGGGCCGTTCTGGGACCGCGGGGCCGCAAAGGCCATCGTCGCCTTGGCCGGACTCGACGGGGAGAAGGCCGTGGTGGAGAAGATCGAGCGCCATGAGCGCCGCGAACCACCTCCGCCTCCGTTCAACACGACCTCCTTTCTGGCCCAAGCCTCCCGCGACGGCCTCACGGCCTCCCGGGCGATGGCGGCCGCCCAGGAGCTGTACGTGCGCGGCGAGATCAGCTACCCGCGGACGGACAACACCGTCTACCCGTCGACCTTGCCCGTGCGCCAGTTCCTCGAAAAGCTGCGAGAATCGCCCTTTGGAGAGTATGCGAGCCGCCTCTTGGCCGAACCGGCTCTCGAGGCGAGCCGCGGACCGATCCAGACGACGGACCATCCGCCCATCCATCCGACCGCGGCGCCCTCGAAGTACCGCGCGGAGGTCCGGACCAAGGTGTACGGGATGATCGCACGGCGGTTCCTGGCGACCCTGTCCCCCGCGAGCGTCAGCACGGTCACCGAGGCCCACCTGGTCGTCGGGAACACGCGGTTCCTCGCCACAGGTCGAACCGTGGTCGAGCCGGGATGGAGGGAGATCCTCCCCGATCATGAGGCGTTTCGCGAGCTCCCTCCGCTCCAGGAGGGCGAAGCGATCCCGGTGCAGGAGATCCGGATCGTCGAGGGAAAGACGAAGGGGCCTCCCCTCCATTCCCAGGGATCCCTCCTGCTCGCGATGCAGCGCCTGGATCTCGGGACGAAGTCCACGCGGCACGAGATCATCGACCTCCTCTTCCGTCGCCAGTACGTGAGCGGCCGCGGGATTCGGACGACCGCGGCGGGTCGCGCCCTCGTGGAAGCGCTCGCGATCCATGGTCCGCGAGTCGCGGGGCCCGAGATGACGGCTCACCTAGAGGATCGGATGACCGAGATCGCGGAAGGCCGGGCCACGCTCGACGAGGTGGTCGCCGAATCGAAAGAGGCGTTGCGCGGCGTGCTCGGACAGCTCAAGACCCATCGGGACTCGCTGAGCCGCTGGTTGCGGGATGCCACGTTCCTGGAGAAGGACTACGGCCCCTGCGACATCTGCGGCACGGGCCGCCTCGTCCGGCGTCGCGCGCGGAACGGTTGGACGTTCCTCGGCTGCAGCGGGTATCCGGCGTGCAAGCACCGGATGCGCCTAGGGACCATGGGACAGCGCCTTCCCTGGGCCATCAAGGACACGCAGCTTGGCCCCGCGCCGGCGGCCGCGGCTGCCAGCGCCTGAAGCGCCTCCCGGATCGGACCCGATTTCGAAGTGTTCATGTTCCCGAAGGCCGCTGGCCGTGGAAAGGAGCCGCCGCGAAAACCTCTCGCGGCTCGGTTCTCCTCAGGACTCATACCCATGGTCTTCGTCCGCGATGCGATGACCCGCGACGTAATCGTCATCGACGCCGAGCGGACGATCCTCGACGCCGCGAAGCGGATGGCCGCGAAGAAGATCACGAGCCTCGTCGTCGTGAAGTACGGCCGACCGATCGGCCTCGTCACGGACCGGGACATCCTATGGAAGGTCACGGCGACGGGAAAAAATCCGGCGAAGGTCCTCGTTCGGGACATCATGAACGCTCCGGTCGCGACGGTCAGTCCCATGACAACCCTCCGGGCCGCAGCCCGAGAGATGCTCGACAAGAACACACGATGGCTCGTCGTCACCCGATTGGACAAGGTGGAGGGCATCCTGACCGCGACGGACCTGACCTGGGGTTTCCTCGAGACCTACGCGCGCGCGACGAAACGCGGGATGGGGCCTCGTTGATCCGGCCTAACCGGGCAAGACCCACGGCAACAGCAACAGGAAGAGGTACGCACGGGCCACCCCACCGACGAAGTTCGCGATGACGAACTGCCACCGCCTGACCGCGCGGCCCTCTCCGTTCAGAAGCGAGTAGAAGTAATTCACGGCCGTGTCGCTCATGAACGGGATCGCGAGCAGGACCATGAGGCCGGGCCAACGTGTCTTCCGGACGAACCGCTCGAGGAGATTGAGAACGTTGCCCGCGCGCGGATGCCGCTGCATCCAGACCTCCATCCGGCGGTTCACCGCAAACCCGAGGTGGAAGATCACGATCGCCCCGACCGCTTTCCCGAGGCCCAGCACGATGGCCTTGATCGCCAGATCAATCTCCGGGAGGACCAAGAGGAGGGGTTCGACCGGGATCGGGAGGAAAACCGCCGCGGCCATGGAATACAGGAAGAGGAAGAGGAGGTACGACAGGGCTCCCGCAAGACTAACACTCGACTGGAACGAGAGAAGTTCATGGACGATTAGGGTCCCCGCCTCGTGCGCGGGATAGACTCCACGGGCTAAAGGGTTCCGCGGGAGTCCCGCGGGAACGACGGGAGCCGGAGCCCCTTCTCCTCTGCGCGATCGAGGAGGCGCCCCCAAATGGACTCGGAGAGGTGATGCGTTTCTGAGACGGAGAGAGGAGTGTACCGCAGCCGGCGGATGGCGGTGCCGAGCTCTCCATACCGGCGAATCTCGATGAAAGCCCGACGTCCGGTCGTCAGGACTCTTCCGTACAGGTTAAAGAGTGCACCTGCGGCCGCCGTGGAAAACCAGATGGCCATCTCGCGGGCTTCCTCCACATCTTGTTCCTCGACTGCGTTCCAGACCTTGCCAACGTCCTCGAACGCTTCCAAGAAGGCCAAGTACGCCGCTTCGCGAAATTGATGAGGGTCCGGGTGGCGAGCGTGGTCCTTCAAACGACGGAGAAGACCGGTCGGATCATACAAGGGCTTGAGGGATGCCCAGCCACCGAGGGCTGCGTCAAGATCCTGCCGTGAGCCCGTGACCTCGGCCTTCGCATCAGCTGGCGTCAGCTGGAGGACCGTCAATGCGATCCCGTCGCGGACTTCATGACGTATCCAGGGTCGCTTCCTCTTGACGACCACGAGGATGTCCACATCCGAATGGCGTCTCTCTTCTCCTCGTCCGACAGATCCGAATACACCGAAGGCGACAAGATTCTGACCTTCCCGCCTGCGGAGGTCTTTTCCGAAAGCCTTAGCAAGGGTAAGATGTCGCCGGATGGCCATTGGATCTCCTCAAGCCTCGACTTCCTATGAGCCTTTCTCCGATGGCGTCGGCTTTATTGGCTCAGACCGACTCCCGCTCGTCATGCGACTCTCCACAATCGCCCTCGTCGTGTCGGATGCGAAGAAGTCCGCGAGCTGGTACCAACAGAAGCTCGGCTTCGAGATCCGGGACCACCAGGGTCACTGGATCACCGTGGGCCCGAAGAAAGAGAACCTCTCGTTCCATCTGTGCGAGGGCTACTACGACCTCGAGCCCGGGAACACGGGGATCTCCTTCACCGCGAAGGATGTGAAGAAGGAAGAGGCCGCCCTCCGGAAAATGGGCGTCGAGTTCACCACGCCGACGACGAAGGAAGACTGGGGCACCTTCGCGATGTTCAAGGACCTCGATGGGAACGAGTTCTACATCATCGAAGAATGAGGGTGCCGGCCAAGGTTCATCTCACCTCGCGTCCGTCCCGAGGGTCAAGCGATGGAAACGCAGGCCCTGCGGCTCACGTTGGAACGCCGGCTCGCGGTCGCCTTGGGCATCGCCGCAGGCGCGGCTCTGCTCGAGGCCTTCGGGAGTTGGTGGAGCGGCTCGCTCGCGCTGCTCACCGACGCGGGCCATGTCGGCACGGATGCCGCCGCACTGGGGCTCAGCCTCGCGGCCGTCCGGATCGGGAAGCGGCCTCACACCCCGGAGATGTCGTTCGGCTACCATCGGATCGAGGTCCTTGCGGCGTTCGGGAACGCCGTGCTCCTCGGAGGCGTCGCCTCCTCCCTCGCCTTCGCCGTCTACAACCGGCTTTCCCACCCCCAGGATGTCCAGGGGCAGACGATGTTCGTCGTCGGCGTCGTGGGCCTCGCGGCGAACCTGGCGATGGTCTCCCTCCTCGGCCGGTCCGCCCGGAGGAACATCAACATCCGCGGGGCCTTCCTGCACGCCTATGGAGATACCCTGGGATCCGCTGGCGTCGTCGTCGGGGCCGCTCTGATCAGCGTGACTCGCATGGACTTCCTGGACACGGGCATCGCCCTCCTGATCGTCGCCTTGATCGCCTTGAGCACGGCCCGCCTTCTGCGGGATTCCGCGCGGATCATCCTGGAGGGGTCGCCCGCGGACCTCCGGCCCGAGGAGATCGCAGAGGCGATCCGGGCGGTCCCGGGCGTGCGAGGCGTCCATGACCTGCACGTGTGGACCGTCACCTCGGGTCTGTATTCCCTCACCGGGCACATTGCCGTCGCGGGAGACGCGACCGTCCAACAGGCCGCCCGCATCGTCGAGATGGCCGAAGGCCGGCTGCGGGAGCGCTTCGGCATCGCGCATTCCACCCTCCAAGTGCACAGCCTCCAGGACGAGATCATCGCCCCGGGGGAGGTCGCCCGGATGGATTGAGCAACGCCTCAGCGGCCGCGGCGCCTCGGTCCTTCCCGCGCGAGGGCGCACGTATTTATCTGCGGGAGACTTCGCACGGACCAGGGAGCCCATGTCCGAATACGAGGCCTTGGCGAAGAACGTCGTCCGCCAGACACTGAAGATCCAGCCGAAGGAGAACGTGATCGTGGAATCGTGGAACCACGGGCTCCCGATCGCGAAGGAGATCGTGTACCAGGTCCGCAATGCCGGGGCCCGACCCATGTTCCTGTTCGAGGACGAGGAGACGTACTGGCGGTCCATCAAAACGCTGCCGGAGTCGAAGCTCGGTCAGGTCGGCAGCCACGAATGGAAAGCGATCTCAGAGGCCGACGGCTACGTCTTCATCCCAGGGCCCGCCGACATCACGAAGGTGCGGGAGGCAGGGAAGAAGTACAGCGCCGCGACCGCCTACAATGACGAATGGTACCGCCGGGCAAAGCGGAACCGACTCCGGGGGGCTCGGATTGGCCTCGGGTATGTCACGGAGGCACGAGCACGCGCATACGGCTTCGACCTTGCCGAGTGGCAATCGATGATGCTTGACGCCAGTTCCGTGGACGGCCGGGACATCGTACGCACCGGGCGCAAGGTCACGCGCCTCCTGTCGAAGAAGGGACGCCTCGAGATCACCCATCCAAACGGTACGCAGTTCTCGTGCGACCTCGCGGGGCGGCCGGCGGGCATCGAGGACGGAATCGTGACGAAGGAAGACCTCGACCAAGGAGAGAACATGGCGAACCTTCCCGCGGGCGAGGCGTTCGTCGTCCCCGACGAGAAGTCCGGAGACGGAACGATCGTATTCGACCAACCGATCGCGTGGCTCGGCCGATGGATCCGCGACGTCCGGGTCGCCTTCGACAAAGGCAAGCTGGCGAAGTTCTCCGCCTCGGAGAACGAGGACTTCATCCGGTCCGATTGGAAGGAGGCGAAGGGACCGAAGGACCTCCTCGGTTACATCGACATTGGCCTGAATCCGAAAGCCCGCTCGGGATTCTTGCAGGACGCGATCGTCGCCGGGAATGTGTACGTCGCCATCGGGGCGAACGACGAGGTCCCGGGCGGGAAGAACAAGACGGACTTCTATCTCGGGGCGAGCCTCACGGGGGCGACCGTCACGATCGATGGACGTCCTGTCATCCAAAGCGGGACCTTGGCCCCTTGACGAGAGGGAACGCCATCGCGTCCCCGGTTCCCTTTCGCCCTTTTCGATTCTGGCTGACGCAGATTTATCCGCCGCGGACGTCCTGAGCAGGCGTCGATGGTGCCGGACGGCGGAACACATATCGAACCTTCCTCGCTCGACCTTCGGGAACACGACCGGGAGGTCCTCGAATTCCTGTCCCAGGATCCCTCGTCCCAGGTCGCGTTCCAGGGTCTTCGACGGCGCCTCGGGATCCATCCGGAGCAACTCTCCCGCGCGCTACACAGGTTGGCGGACGACCACCTCGTCGAGCACACAGATCTCGGGTATCGCGTGACGTCGCGAGCGATTCAGGTCCTGAGTCCAGGGGGCCTTCCGTCTGAAGAGCCGGGCATCGCAATCCTCCAGACATATCTCCCGGCAAATTTGGATCTGCGGGGTCTAGTCCAAGCCCTCCGCGGAACGTGGATCGGCCCTCTGCGGTGGTACGGGCTCTCCGAGTTCGCGGATGGAATGCGCCTTGCCTGGACCCTCGAGGACGATTCGATCCGACTCGAGACGTTCATTCGCCCCGGGCAACTGGTCGTCACGGCGAAGGTAGCGTCGCCGGACCGCTTGGACGACGCGACCCGTCTCGGTCACCAGCTCTTCCAGCACATCGTGCGGGGAGTGTCTCGAGAGTCCTATTCGGGAATCAGCGGCTAGCCAACCCTTGTCTTCTCGCGGCCGTCCATACATGATGTCACGACACCGCGGCCTGGCCCCTCGTCGTACCCGATGCTCTCTGCGGTGAAAAGTCTTAAAGAAACTCCATTACTGGATTTGGCTTCCCTTCCGCCAAGCGTGACGGGCGAAGCGGAGTGGTATCGAGGCTTGTTGTTCTACCATCGAGGATCTCTTCGGCCAGCAACTGCCCGAGAGAGGGTGAATGCATCACCCCGTGACCCGACGAACCGTTAGCGAGATAAAAGTTCTCGAAACCTGGCGCTCTTCCAAGAAGCTGGTGCCTGTCGGGCGACATTTCATACAATCCTGCCACGCAATTTGCCCGGTCAATAGCAAGCGACGCAAACTTTGGCACACACTCTTTCGCACGTGCTTTAACTTTTTCGATCCACCACTCCTCGAACGTCGTATCGAATGGATCTCTTGTCTGATAATCCACTGGCAACAACAGGAGTACTCTTCCATCGCGAGCGCGAAAGTGAAAACTGTCCTCAGTGAAAATCGTCATCGGCATATCCTCAGGCAGAAGATTTGTGGGATACGAGACAGCAACCTGCCTCTTTGCCGGTGTAATCGGAAGAGCGATGCCGGCCATTCGTCCAACGACCGCAGCCCATGCTCCGGCGGCATTGACAACACTGCCGATGCGGTACGCCTCTTTCGAAGTTCGAACGTGGTTAACGCGGGTCGAAGCCCCTCGCTCTTCCATGGAGAAACCCGAACATTGAGTTCCAAACTCAAACTGAGCGCCCAGTTGCTTCGCTCCCTCCATATATCCTTTGAGAATATTCATCGGTTTGATGAAGCCGTCGATAGGACAAAACGTTCCGCCGATAACTCCATCAAGGCTGACCGCCGGATTATGTTGAGTGATGTCGTCCGGCGAAACTTCCCGCACATTTCGCAGTCCCGCCTTCTGCTGAATCTCTTTCGCAGATCGAAGGATGGACATTTGATGCTCATTCTTCGAGACAAAGAGGTAGCCGCACGGCCGATAGCCAGGGTCGATGCCAAGTTCATCTTCGAAATGAAGAAGTTTCTCTCGCGCTAGGAGAGAGAGCTTTACGCCGATTTCCGTTCCGAACTGGCAGCGAAATCCGCCCGTGGCCTTCGATGTACTTCCGGCGCCGGGCTCTTTGCCCACATCAATGACGAGGACATTCGTTTCACCTCGGACTGCAAGGTGATACGCAATGCTTGCACCAATGACACCACCACCAATGATGAGATGATCGACGGTCCTCATCAGCTCAGCGATCCTGGTTCGAGAACTGTAAGGAACTACTTCGTAAAAGATAGTCGGGATGCTTGAAGCTTTTGAACTCGATTGCTTCCCGCTGAAGTCGCTGAAGAACATCGCGGCGTCCTTGCCTGGTTGTCCTTCATGGCGGATGCGGGGGGGAGATCACGGATGGGACCTCGGCATCGAGCAGGCGCCGTCCAGGCATCTGGAAATGGTCCCAGCGAGTAATTGCCCCGAGGTGCGCATCGGCGCAACAACATTATCGACACGCCGGCAGTCGATTGGCTTGGGAATCTCACTACTGACAGGGCAGGAAATCGAGGGGGACCCGGCCTCATTTCTGTGCAATGCCCCACCCGCGGCCGACTGTGGAAGAACTACGCAAGTCAGTCGAACGCAATCAAGCGACAGACCTGCGCTAACAATCGCGCCAAGTTGTGACTAGACCCCCGCGGTTCCAGTCAACATACTCAACCGGCGAGATACACATCCGAG
>VBMR01000130.1 GCA_005878325.1 Methanobacteriota archaeon
GTCCGGAAGTCGCAGTCGAAACCCGTCTCCTTCTCGAATCGCCGGAAGAAGGCGAGGCTCTCCCGCGCCAGACGGATGCCGATCCGCGCCTCGTAATGTTGCCGGACGAGGGCTCCACTGTGTCCCGTGGCCCCCGAGGCGATGTGGCCCCTCTCCAGCAGGACGACGTCGACATCTCGGCGGGCCAGGTGGAAGGCGATGCTCGCTCCCATGCACCCGCCTCCGACCACCACCACCTCGGCCTCTCGCGGGATGCCTCGGTCCACGGTCCTCCGGATGGTGTTCCTCCTTATCGCCGTTTCCAAATTTTTATCCATATAGATGAATAGATGTAAGGCCCGAAGACAATCCTTATCTCGCCGGACCTCCGATAGGCAGTCCGTGGCGGACGTCTGGCAACTCGGCATGGGCGAGGAGCCTGCCCGGGTCGCCATCGTCGGGTGCGGCGGGGCCGGCTGCAACATCCTCCGCAATGTCATCGCTCCGGCGAATGCGGTCCGCATCGCGATGAACGATGAGGTCGTCCCGACCATCGCCGACATTCCGGCGCGCCTGATCGTTCGGGTCGAACCGTTGCAAGGGTACGCCGCGATGGACGAGAAGGCGGTCCCGAACCTGGAGACGGACGAGGAGAAGGAGATCTCCGCCGCGCTCCTCGACCGGGACGTGGCCCTCATCGTCGGCGGCCTCGGTGGGCAGCTCGGCGGCTGGGGGATGGGCCTCGTCGGACGGGTCGCGCGGATCCTCGGGGACGCCACCTTCGCCCTAGCCACGATCCCCTTCGGCCTCGAGGGCTCGATCCGGCGGCAGGCCGCGGAGGCCCAGCTCCGTCTGCTCCAGAATCGCGCGGACGGGGTCGTGACGTTCAGCAACGATCAACTTCTGCGGGTCGCGAAGGACCGGCCCATGGCGAAGGCCCTCGCGGCTCTCGGCGTCATCATGGCGAGGCCCGCCTCGGACCTGGCCGCGGCTCTCGCCCGCTCCGACATCCCGCCGCTCCGGCGGATGCTCCGCGGCGCGCATGAGTGGCGGTACGGGATGGGCGCGGGACGCGAGAAGCACCGCTGCTTCGTCGCGGTCGAGGAGGCGTACGCATCTCCGTGGTTCACATCCCTCCCAGAAGAGGTAAGCCACGCGATCATCCTCATGTCGGTCCTTGAGCCGCGTACCGATGAAGAGGAAATCCTCCATGAGGTCCGGCGGCGGTCCCCGAAAGCCACGGTTGCCTGGTCGTCTCTCCCACCGATCGAGCACGACGACCGCGTGGTCGTGCAAATCTTCGCGGGCGTGTGAGGTGGAATATTCAGGCGCCGCGGCGCACATGCGGCAGACCGGTCGCGACACCGCGATAGTCCGATTCCGCGCAATCGTTTGCATCCGGACAACGCAGGGTTCATATAGGATGGCCTCTTCCAGCCGTGCTACGTAATCGCACGGGTTGGACCAAACGATATGTCCTCGTCCGGAAAGTCGATCCGTCTTCGGCGTCTCTTCAGCGGGGGAAAGGCCCTCATCGTCGCGATGGATCATGGCGTCTCGTCGGGTCCCATCGTTGGCCTCGAGGATATCCGGAAGGCCGTCGCCAATGTCGCGAAGGGCGGGGCGACCGGCATTGTGTTGCACAAGGGCGTCGTCCGATTCGCGGAGGAGTACTTCGACGAACGGCTCGGCTTGATCCTGCACCTCAGCGCGTCGACCTCTCTAAGCACTCACTCGGATCGAAAGGTGCTCGTGACGCAGGTCGAGGAGGCGATCGGGTACGGGGCGGACGCGATCAGTGTCCATGTGAACATCGGCGGCGAGGACGATGACCGGATGCTCGCGGACTTGGGTGCGACCGCGACCGCCTGCAATCGATTCGGGATGCCGCTCCTCGCGATGATGTACCCGCGGGGATCGAACATCAAGGATCCCTATGCTGTTGACGCGGTGAAGCACGTCGCCCGGGCTGGGGCGGAGCTCGGTGCGGATGTCGTGAAGACGCTCTACACGGGCTCCGCCGACACGTTCCGGGAAGTCGTCCGCGGTTGTCCGGTGCCCGTCGTGGTGGCCGGCGGCCCGAAGCTCGACTCGGAACGAGCGGCCCTGACCCTGGTCGAAGGCGCCATCGCGGGAGGCGCCGCGGGAATTTCCTTCGGTCGAAATGTCTTCGGCGCGAAGGACCCGATCGGCCTGACGCGGGCGATCGCTCGCATTCTCTTCGACGGATCTTCTGCGGACGAGGTCTATCCGAGGTGAGCCCCCATGGATCGCCCGGTGTGGGTGGGGGCCCTTCCCCGCAAGGACAACGGAGACGTTCGGTCGTTCGTCACGGCCGCCCTCGAGGCCGGGTTCGATCAGATCGTCCTCACGCAGCCCGATGCGACCTTGCAGCATCTCGGACGATTCTCTCCGATCTACCTGAACGGCGACGAGTTCTCATTTGACGGCGAGGCGATCGGCCAGCTGGCGACGATTCGGGCTCCCAACGACGAAGCCAAGGTCCGCGCGTTACGCGGGAGGGCGAAACACGTCGTCGTCCGGACGGAAGACTGGAAGGTCATTCCCCTGGAGAACCTGATCGCCCACTTCCAAGGGAGCGACACCCGCCTTTTCGTCGAGGTCCACGACGCCGCGGAGGCCAAGCTGTTCTTCGAAACGATGGAGGTCGGGGTGGACGGGATTTTCCTCACGGCTCTCGCCCCGCAAGAAATTCGCGCCGTCCGCGGGCTCCTCGAATCCTCCGAGAGCAACGTGTCCCTGACGCGAGCCCGGGTCACCGCGGTCCGGCCCCTCGGCCTCGGCGATCGCGTCTGTGTCGACACGTGTTCCCTCCTCCGGACGGGAGAGGGTATGCTCGTAGGGAATAGCGCCTCGGGCCTCTTCCTCCTCCACGCCGAGACGGTCGAATCCGGCTACGTAGCCGCCCGTCCGTTCCGCGTGAACGCGGGCCCCGTCCACGCCTACATCTACCTTCCGGACGGGAGGACGAAGTACCTCAGTGAGTTGGCCGCGGGAGATGAGGTTCTCGCGGTCGATTCGGAGGGCCGCTCGCGGTCCGTGATCGTGGGTCGCCTGAAGGTCGAGCGCCGTCCGCTGGTCTTGGTCGAAGCCGCCGCGGAAGGGCGACGGGTGACGGCCATCGTCCAGAATGCGGAGACGATCCGGTTTGTGACTCCTGGAGGCGGTGCCCTCTCGGTCGCCGAGCTCAAGGAGAACGACGAGGTCCTCCTGCGGACGGAGGAGGGCGGGCGACATTTCGGCATGCGGATTCAGGAGACGATTGCGGAGCGTTGAGATGACGAAGGTCGCCGCGGTGATCATGGCCGGGACCGTCAAGGAAGCGGTGCAGCAGTCCCGCCTTGCGCTCGAGGACGGGGCGGACCTCGTGGAGCTCCGCTTCGACCATGTTCGACATCTTAAGCTCGAGGAAATCGCGCGGATTCCTTCTGCGGTCCTGATGCACGGGATCGCGACCCTCCGTTCGCCCGACGAAGGAGGTGCCACGGGGGACCGCGAAGGAACGCGACAGTCCCTGCTGGAGGAGCTCGCCTCGCGGCAATTCGCGTACCTGGATATCGAACTCTCCACGGATGCCAACCGCGCAGGAGGGATCGCGGCACTCGCCGCGCGTCAGGGCACAACCCTCATCGTTTCGCATCATTTCGCCGAATCGGTCGACTCGGCCCGAGTCGCAGACTCGGTCGAGGCCTGCGCCGCCCTCGGGGATGTGGCCAAGGTCGCCGTCCCGGTCGACGACATCGACCTTGCGGTCCAGCTGGTGGATCTCGCCCAACGTCTGGCGGCCCGGAGGCAACGCGTGGTGGTGATTGGGATGGGAGTGGCTGGCATGATTACCCGCACGCTTGCCGACCATACCAAGCAGGAGATTCAGTACACGGCCTCGAGGGGTCGTGCCGCAGCCGCAGGCCAGCTTTCCTTCGCGACGGCGAGGCGGCTGCGGGGAGGCGAACCGACGGTCCTGGGTCTCGTCGGGCATCCGCTGGGTCATTCCCTCTCGCCGGTGATCCACGAGGCTGCGCTCGAGGCGTTGGGGATGCCCGCCGTCTACCTCCCTTTCGACGTGGGACGGGACTCGCTCGCGGTCCTGCTCGCGGCCGCGGACCGCCTCCGGATTCGCGGTTTCAATGTCACGCTGCCCTACAAAGAATCCATTGTCAAGAATCTCGATGACTTGGACGGTGACGCGGGCCGAATCGGCGTGGTGAACACGGTCGTCATTCGAGACGGGTGGACGACGGGCTACAACACGGACACGTTCGGGTTTCGGCTTTCCTTGCGAGCCTTTGGACTGCGGGTCTCAGGACGACGCGCTCTCGTCGTCGGCGCGGGTGGGGCCGCCAAGGCGGCCGTCGATGTGCTCTTGCGCGAGGGCGCTCAGGTCCAGGTGACCAACCGAAGAACCGATCGGGCGGAGGCCCTCGCGGACGTCTTCGGAGGGACGGTCGACTCGATCCCGCTCGATCTTCTCCCTCGGCACGGGCCCTGGGACCTGCTCGTGAACGCGACCCCC
>VBMR01000131.1 GCA_005878325.1 Methanobacteriota archaeon
TCGGCGACGGGAGGGATAGCATCGTCGCCCGCGCGATCCTCCCGGTCCACGACGCCGCCCAAGCCTACGACGCCTACGCACCTCAGTACGACCGTCTCCTCGACGAAAATCGGATCAACGCGTACATGCGGCGATTCATGAAACAAGTCCTGCTCTCGACGTTCGAATCAGGAAGCCGACTCATCGAGCTCGGATGCGGCACCGGTGACGAGGCGATTTCCCTCGCCGCCCACGGATGCGAAATCTTCGCGTTCGATCCGAGTCCCGAGATGGTGGCCATCGCCTCCCGGAAGGGGGCCACGACGCGGACGGAGGGGACCGTCCGGTGGTTCGTCGGCCGATCCGCAGACTTGATTCATCATCTCGGGAACCCGACCCCGGCAATGAGATTCGACGGTGCATATGCGAGCTTCAGCCTCTCCTACGAACGAGATCTGGCATCCGTGTCGGAGGCGCTGGCTCCCTGGATTCGCCCGGGCGGCCGGTTCGTCGTCGCCGCAATGAACCGCGTGTGCGGCACTGAACTCGCCGCTGCCTTCATCTCCGGCCATCCGGGCCTTGCGGGGAGGCGGCTGGCGGAGCAAACCCTCCACAAGGTGGGTGAGGTCGCGACGCCGATCTTTCCCAGGACAATCGGCGAGGTCGTCGAAGCTTTCCGGAAACATTTCGTCCTCGAAGACGGACGGGCGCTCCCGGCCATCCTGCCGCCGACCTACTCCAACCGTAGCCTCGGCCGATGGCCGGCCCTTGTCGAGCTCCTGGCGAGGATGGATTCCTACGTGGGCACCCTTCCCGTCGTCCGGTCTCTTGGCGACCACAACCTCCTGCGATTCCGAAGGCGGACCTAGCGGTCGCGGATCGCGCCGGGCAGCGCCTGGAGCGCCCGCCAAAGGCGTCGATTCTTCACATGGCCCACGATCGTTCCGATCGCGGCGAACAGGTCTGGAATCCAACCGCTCTTCGTCCCGATCCGGAAGAAGGGCGCGATCCCATAACGTTCGACCAGCGCGGAATAGTCCAACCCATACCGGATGTTCCGCCCCAACGGAGAACGCTTCAAGCGTTTGTGGGGGCCGTTCAAACGGACCACCTGGCCGCCGCGGGATTCCACGCGAAGGAAGTATTCCAGGGTCCAAAGGTGCATACGGCTGAAGGGACCGTACCGATCGAGGGTGGACCGGGGGAGCAGCATCATCCCCCCATGCCACTCGACGAGATCCGCCCCGGTGGTCTCGAAGGCCTCGAGCAACCGGGCCGCATAGTCGATCGGAACGAGGGTGTTCCCATCGAACAGGAGGAGGATCTCATGCGAGGTCTCCGAGATCCCCGCGGCCAGCGCCGCCGCTGTGTTCCGGACCTTCACCCGGACGACTTTCGCGGGACGGGTTCGGACAATCGCCTCGCTTTCATCCCGGCAGTCATCGAGGACGCAGACGAGCTCATCAGGCCTCCACGACTGACGGTCGATTGCATCGAGGACCCTTCCGAGGACGGTTGCCTCGTCATGGATGGGGAGGATGGCGGAAACGCCCATGCTCAGGAAATGGTCGATCGTTCGACCTGGAGGTCTGGACCGATCGTCTGGAGGATTCCCCGGGCCATCGGCTCCTCTTTCATGGCGAGGATCGGCTCGGAGCACACGACGACCATCTCGCCGAAGTGGTCGATGTACAGGGTGTAGTACTGTCCGTTCGTCTGAAAGTCCCGATAGGCATGGAGCGCCCGGCCATCTGAGAGCATGAAGTTCAAGGAGGAAAATCCGCCGTACTTCGCGAGGGCTTCGGATCTCGCGGCGGATGTCGCCTTCGCGACCGCCTTGTGGTCTCCCGCGTCGAGGTGTTCCAGGAGGATCCGGAACAGGACTTGCGAGTCGACGGTCTCGGGCTCACCCGGATCGTTGACCAGCGAGCCGTTGTGCTGGAAGGCCCAGGTGACCCCGTTTCGTTCCGCGCAAAACGGATGGGCGAATTTCTGGGCGACCATCCCCGGCACACTCGCGCGACGCAGATGCCCCAGGACGATCAGCGACTCGCCCGGAGCGCGTTCGATGTTCAACTTCGCGATTTTCCACGCGGTGCCGTAGTACTTCGAGGCATCCTTCGCGGACCCTGCATCCCGCACGTGGACCTTGAGGGCGCCGTTCTGGAAGCAGGCGAGGCCCCAGCCGTCCTGGTGGCCGCGTTCGTCGGGCACGCCCACGGGGCACATCCCCTTCGTCGCGAGGTCCGCAAACTCCTCGAAGAGATCATAGTAGACGGGGCCCTGACTCACGACGCCCATCATTCGACACATGTAGGTTGCGATTCGTCGGACTCTATTTGAGGATGGCGTTGGTCGCCCACGGGATGCCCTAGTAGGATTCCTCCCAGGGAGACGGAGAGTCACACCGCGCTTGCGTGATGCGGGGACCAGGCTCTCATGAGTTCCCGATAGAGATCGCGATGCCTCGCAGCGACATGGTCCCAGGAGTCGAGTTTTGATCGCCGCAAGAGACCCTGACTGAGGCTTGATGCCAATGCAGGCTCCGTGAGGATTCGGAGGATCCCCCGGGCGAGGGCGTCCGGTTCGGGTGTGGCCTTCAAGCATTCGACACCGTCCTCAAGTTCGCTGAACCGAGGAGTCTTGCTGCAGACGAGCGGAACCCCGAAACCTGCCAGATGATGCACGATCGCGCTGACCTCAACGAACCGGTCCGTGTAGGGGAGCGCAAGGACCGCTGCGTCCCGCATCAACTCGGCAATCTCCCCATCGCTCAAGAATTTGGTCAGGAAGGTGACGTGCTTCGTCAAGCCCTCTGCTTGAACCTGTTCCTGCAGGCCGAGAAGGTATCCCCGTTCGCGCGAGCGCACGACGGAACCCGCGATGGTCAGTTGGATGTCCGGGACCGCTCCCCGAAGTTGCCCGATGGCCCTTAGCAAATGGTTGAGACCCTTCTCAGGGCGGATGAACCCGAAAAACACGACTCGATGGGTGGCGGGACGGGCGCCCGCTCCGCTCGGTGGTGGGTCGCTACCCAGAGGAATCACGGAGACATGATGGAGCCCGTAGTCACCTTCCGCGGTTTTCCGCATTTCCTCGCTGTGGACAACGAATGCTGTCGCGAAGCAGCCGGTCGCCCTCAAAGAGTATCGAAAGGCCGTGTGGACGAGTCGCTTGAAATGTCGCTCGCGCAGGCTCGCTTCCGTCACGAGCCCGTGGAGGGTCACGACCACGGGCCCCAAGGAAGATAGGACAGCGGTGAGGAGGGGAAGGATCGTGAGCGACCGAGCCACCCCGCCGAAAGTCCGATATTCAAACTGGATGTGGTAAAGATCAGAGCGGTGTCGGAAAATGTCCCGACCAAAGGAGATGACCGACCGATCCGTGGGCACGAGGATCGCACCCACCGCATCGGCCAGCCGCTTGGACGTGAACGAGGCGCCGGCGCCCTTGTGGCTGGTCGCGATCATGACAGGAATTGACGATAACCCCTTTACGCTGGTCCTAGGCGCTTCGTTGCAGACATCGTCGGCAGAGAGGCTCGGGCTGGGACGTCCTCTTTCGGGGACATGAAGGCTATGTCCGGGAACTCCATGCGTGCCGAATCGATCGATACCCGGGATGGACCGTGCGAACGGGCGCCCCCTTCTCCGGCTTGAGGGCGTTCGAGGAACGAAAATCTGGCCAGAGTCTGTAACGTGCCCACAGGACTCTCGGACTCCGCCATGAGATCCGGGTTGAGGACGCGGTTTTCCTTTGGCGAGATGAAGGTCTGAGGGCCCGAGGATGCCTCGCGAATCAGCACGACGCCGTCATCGAATACGAGGAGGCCGTACCGGCCAGTTGACAGGAAATAAGGAAGCCACTCGCTCATGGACTGGTTCTCCCAGATCTTGAAAGCATACCAACGGGATGACGTGTCCGCAAAGACGAACTCCACCCGAGTCTGGTTCGTGGGGAGGTACACGTACGCGTTGGGTCGATCGCTAACGTGAGGGAACAGATTATTCTGCGCCAAAATGGAAGCGCCAGCGGGAATGAGTTGAACCGCCCGCTGAAGGATTGCGTCATGAGCGGACGGGATGGGCAATCCCTGTTCGTATGCAATCCCCCCCAGGACTCCGTGCATGCCGGGATTCAGCGGGCTCAGGATAGCGGACAGAATTAGGATCGTCGGTAGGATTCGCTTTGTTGCGAGAACTGCGGGTACTCGGCGAACGCCGTACACCGCGCACCAGATTAGGAACGGCGCCGCAAACGCTCCCCCATATTGGTACCCGATCAGAAACCAGGGGATCGGGACAGGAAGCAGCGTGAGGGCAAACCATGGTACCACCATGACCAGATTCTTTGGCGCGAAGACGGGCAGGAACAGGAGCACGCCAAAGAGAGTGAGCCAAAACACTAAGCGGAGCTCGCTGGTCGGATTGGAGTAGCCGCCAAGGTCCAGGAACCCCGATGTGATTGAGATCGCGTTCGCAGAGGTCCCAGAGAAGTAGGCGGAAGCTGTGAGGATGCCGAACAAGGCGACCGGAGACAGGAAAATTGTCAAGGACAAGACAACCAG
>VBMR01000132.1 GCA_005878325.1 Methanobacteriota archaeon
GAAATGACCAAGACGCGGTCTCCCCGATCGCACGAGGCCTGCAGCAACATGAATCCCGCGAGGTGGCCTGATAGAGGTTTGAGGGACGCGTACGGGGCGTGGAAAACGTCGCCCGCAAGCCCTTCGGAAAGCGTCTCCATCGCGTCCATGTGCCGCGTGCCGCGGTATGCGTTCTTCAGGCCCGCGAGTGTGGGGGCGAATTCTTCGGGAAGCGTATACCGGTGGACGAAGTCGGTAGCGAGGAGGGCCCTCGCCTGATCGCTCATTACGTTCTCGGAGGCCTGAAGGTTGATCGCCTCGCGGGAGCGCCAAGCCTCGTGCATGGAAACGAGGTCACTGAGGTCCGCCACGCGCGGAGATAGGCCGGGCGGCTATAAACACCGACGGACTGGCATTCGACGATCAGTTGTAGAGGTTGAACTCGTCCTTCTCCGGGACCGTGTCCCAGTCCTCGTCCCCTTCCTCGAAAACGGCGTTGAACAAGGCGCTGACGACCTCGCGGAGCTGCTGGATTTCCGTGCGAAGTCGTGCGAGTTCCCGCATCACGTCATCGTTGGACGGAGGCATCCGCAACCTCTGGATCGTGCTATCACAGGGATGGTTCTTATCCCTTTGCCTTCGATTCTTGGTGCTAATTCTCGGAACGCTTCCGCCCGGAATTTTTCCCGGTCAACGGCGCCGTCCGCGGTCCCGATCCCGATCTCGTCCGCCTGGACCCCGCGAACCCCGTCCATCGCGTCCGCGACCGCCGCGATCCCGGAACCGATCGCGACCGCCGCCGCGGCCGCCTCCTCGATCCCGTCCACCTCGCTCGCCTTCTCCGCGATCGCTCCGATGTTTCTCGGTGACCTTCCCGCCGCCGAGTTCGGTCGCAGGAACGAAGAGCCGGAGTTCCGCGTAGTCGGCTGCGACCTTCCTCTGCTCCGTCCTCTCGTCCCGCGGGCAGAACAGGTCACGGCCGCGGAGTTCCAACGGTCCTCGACAGATCGAGCAGAGGGCCTTCACGACCCCAAGGTTCGCCTCCGCCGTCGTCAACTGGAGGGACGGTTTGACCTGGACCACCTTCGCCCGGATGATGTCCCCGAGTCGGAACTTGTCGTGGATGTCCTCCGTGTAGTCCTCGGACACGTTCGAGATGTGGATCGTCCCTTCGGACTGACCGCTGATCTGTCTCGTCCGGCCGTGGATCGCGAGGATCGTCGCCGTCGCCATCATGCCACGGATGTCTTCGACCACGCCGTAGACGATGTCTCCCATCTTCAGCTCGGCCGGTGGATTGAAAGGCCGGACTCGAGCGACCCGATTCTCCGGGTCGAGTACGAGGAGGCCCGGTGTTGCGGCGTACACGAGTCCATTCCGCTCGTAAGTGCCTTCTCCCGGTTCAAACTCCTCCGCGACCGCGATCTCGTCGCCCGGCAGCACCATGTTCGTTTCCAGATTCGTAACGCCCATTCGATTCGCACGAAGAGGGAGGTGTGTATTTATCCCTTCGCTGCCTCGACTCGGTACAGGAGGACCGGCACCTCCCGGGCGGTCTCTCGATGGAACGAGAAAAGATGCGGAATCGGAAAGGCGTATTCGTGTCGCTGGTCGATCCGACCGCCTGCGTCCTCAATTCGCTGGCGTACAAACCCCTCCGCATTTGCATTCAGGAACGTGTACACGACACGACCCACCGCCATCGCCGTATCCAGAAACGGACGGTCCGCATGTCGGGTCTGGGCGCCGAAGGGCGGGTTCATGACGACCGTGTCGACTTGATCGCGAAACGAGGTCACGTGGCCGTGCCGCCATTCCACATCGACGCGCGCGCGTTCGCCATTCCGACGGGCGACCGCAACCGCCTGCGGGTCTGACTCGACCCCGACGGCCCGGGACGCCCCCAGGAGTTTCGCACCGATCGCCAAGATCCCGTTCCCGCTCCCTAGGTCCGCAACGGACCGTCCGGCGATGTCCGTCTTCGCATGAGCCATCCAAAGCATCTCCGCCGCAATCGGCGCGGGGGTTGGAATTTGCTCCGACGACGCGATGGGTCGCACAATTGGATCCAGGGCCTGCAGCGCCCGTTCGAGCTGCACTT
Organism: Methanobacteriota archaeon; assembly: GCA_005878325.1. Classification (GTDB taxonomy): domain Archaea; phylum Thermoplasmatota; class Thermoplasmata; order RBG-16-68-12; family RBG-16-68-12; genus RBG-16-68-12. The sequence continues at coordinate 2,081 of VBMR01000132.1, forward strand.
TCTTCGTATCGTCACCCCGACGAAAGCAGCTCACTCCTCGTCCCAATCGGAGGCCTGCTTGGCCGCCTTGCTCTCCGCGGCGGAATGACTGCGTTGGAGTCCGTCGCACCATGGCCTCGGATCCTTACGAACCCCTCCCCCTCGAGGCGATCCTGCTGATATAAGCCCCTTCGTGCCGAGGGTCCCCGGATTCCCGTGCCGAACTGGCTCATCGAATGGTCGAAGTCGCGAGACCTCTTCCTCACCCTCGCGCGTAATCCATGGGTATTCCGGCCAAACTGATTTTCGATTCGATCCGGAAACGAAGATGTTATAGCGGGCGCGATTATCCACCGACGGGACCGACTCCATGGCCCACCCGGATTCCGTGGATGAGGGAGGCGAGGAGCACCATGGCAGTCCCTGGCCGGTCGTCATCGCGGTCGGCATGGGCATCGGCTACGTCGGAATCGTGTCCGCGAGCATCCCGATCCTCGTCGTGGGCGCCGCCGTCTTCGCCGCCGGAGCGGGGGGTTGGGTCCACGTCGACATGGAGCGCCCCTCCCGCGCGTTCTATGGGCTCGCGGCGGCGATTGAGTCCCGCTTCCCACGGGTGAGCGCCCGGAAGCTCGCCTTGTGGTTGTTCCTCGTGACGGAGATCATGTTCTTCTCCGCAATCATCGGGGCATCTTGGACCCTGCGGCTGCGGACGACGACTCCGGGCGCCGCGTTCCAAGCGCCATGGGCGAGGCCGGGCGAGATCCTCAACGTCCTGCTGACGGGGGCCAACACCTTTATCCTGATCTGCAGCAGCGTCACAATGGTGGAGGCCCTCGCGGCGATCGAGCGGGGGGACCAGCGCAAGGTCCGCTATTTCCTTCTCGCGACACTCCTCCTGGGAATCACCTTTCTGTCCATCCAGGCCTTCGAGTATCAGAAGCTGTACTTCGGCGACGGGCTCACCTTCACTCAAGTTCCCGCGCACGCCTCCGAGGTGAACAAGCTTTACGGCCCGACGTTTTACGCCCAGACCGGCGTCCACGGCTCGCACGTGACCGCGGGCGTGCTTGCCCTGGCTTACGTCACGCGGAAGGCGTTCAAAGGTGGATTCACGAAGGACAACCACGAGGCCGTCGAGTTGGTCGGCCTGTACTGGCACTTCGTCGATGTGGTGTGGATCTTCCTCTTCACGATCGTGTATCTGATCTAGGTGAGATCAATGGCCGAAACCGCAGTCGCAGTCCACGCCCCGGGGGCGGGCGAGATAGCGAGGAAACGGCCCTACATCCCCGTGTTCGTGATCCTCGCCGTCGTCACGGGGATCGAGCTTGCCATCACCCAGCCGGGTCTTCCCGAGATCGAACACAGCCTGCGGATCATCGTCCTCGTCATCCTGTCGACGATCAAGGCGAGCCTCGTCATCGCCTACTACATGCACCTTCGGTACGAGCCCCGTTGGCTCGCGCTGATCCCGCTCGCGGGCTTGGCCCTCGTCGCCGTCCTCGTCACGGCGCTCACCGCCACGGTCGCCCACCCCTAGGAGTCGGAGGCCGGAATCGGCCCCCACGCAAAAGACGAATGGGCTCGACCGGATTCGAACCGGTGACCTTCGCTGTGTGAGAGCGATGTCATAACCGCTAGACCACGAGCCCGGCGACCGCGCAACGCACCCGCGATATAAATCCCCGTGGAATGGGGCCTTCGATTCCCCCGGCTGGGAGCTTTTATTAGCGGTGACCGGGATAGCCGCGCCGAGGTGCGGGATGGCGAAAGACGAGAAGCCCGACATGACGGCCCTCGTGAAGAAGCAGCTCAATGGCCGAGGCTACCTGATCTCCCTCTCGACGACCCGCGATGGCGAGAACCTGATCGGCAAGCTTCGCGTGAGCGAAGCGGCGACGCATCGCACCGTGGCGAATCTCGTCAGTGTCTGGAAGGTCGACGATCTCCATCTCGTGTTCGGACTCGACGCGGAAGAGGGCGTCGCGCGGGACTTCGTCAGCCAAGCGATGAACCTCTTCGACCTGTTCAAGTACGTCATCCCGGGCGCCCAGATTCGGGAGGAATGACGGCCAGGACATCACGATTATATAGGTTGGACCTACTAGAGTGACGGCCCAATGGACCCTTCTACGGTGCTCCTCGCGTTGGAGGAACAGAAGAAATGGCGGGAGCGTCGGAAGCGAATCCGAGACCGAATCCGGCAACTCGAACGGCGTCGGGCCGTCCTCCGAAAGGAGTTGGACGGCGTTCGCAATCGAATCTTGGAGTTCGGTCGACTCTCCCGGGATCAGCTCGGGAGCCAGACGGCCGCGCGGTTCCCGCCGACCGCGCCGGGGCGCTGACGATGCGCGGACCCCAGGCTCTGGAACAGGAACGGGAACGGTGGCGCCAACGAGAGAGACGCATCCTCGACGCGTTGCAGGCGGTCGACGACGAGCGCCAGCGGTTGGACGAGGAACTCCTGAAGGTGGAGCAGCAGATCGCCTACTACGATTCCCTCACCCGGGAGATGAAGCGAGAACTCGGCCGGCCAGGCCTCTCGGGTCTCCTGTCCTCTCTCCACCGCCCGTAGGAGGGGCCTCGTGCAAGTGAACCTCGATGGCAGCCCGCGCGAGCTGAGGACCGTCTGGCTGGAAGACGGCCTCGTCAAGATGATCGACCAGCGGTACCTCCCGTTCGAGGTCCGCATCTACGAGGCGAAGAACGCGGAGGAGGTCGCGATGGCGATCGAGGACATGGTCGTGCGGGGCGCCCCCGCCATCGGCGCGACCGCCGCGTTCGGGATCGCCCAGGCGGCGGGGCAGGGTGCGAGTTTGAAAGAGGTCGGGGAGCGGTTTCGGAAGACCCGTCCGACGGGACAGGATCTGTTCTTCGCGATCGATTTCATGATGCGAGCCGCCGCGGAGCAAGAGGACCTCGTCGCGGCGTCGGGGCGGTACGCCCTCGAAGACATCGAGCGTTGCCGGAAAATCGGCGAACACGGTGCTCCCCTCATCAAGAACGGAAGCCGAATCCTCACGCACTGCAATGCGGGTGCTCTGGCGACCGTGGATATCGGCACGGTGATGGCCCCGCTTCGAGTCGCGAAGGAGATGGGCCGACGCTTCTTCGTGTACGTCGACGAGACACGGCCGCGGTTGCAAGGCTCGCGGCTCACCGCCTGGGAACTCCTCCAGGAAGGAATCGAGCATGCGATCATCACGGACGGCGCCGCGGGACACTTCCTCGGTCGGGGCGAGGTGGACCTCGTCCTCACCGGGGCGGACCGAATCGCCGCGAACGGGGACGTCGCGAACAAGATCGGGACCTACGGGAAAGCCGTGGTCGCCCGAGAAAACCACGTACCGTTCTACGTCGCCGCGCCCACCAGCACGATCGACTTCGACCTGCCGTCGGGGGACAAGATCCCGATCGAGGAGCGATCGCCGCAGGAGGTGCTCCACTTGGACGGTAAACCCATCGCGCCAAAAGAGAGCCCGGCCCGGAACCCGTCGTTCGATGTGACTCCGGCCAAGTACATCACGGGCATCATCACGGAGAAGGGAATCGTGAAGCCAGGTCTCCTGCGGTCCCTTCGAAAGTCGCCCCCGGCCAAGAAGAAGAAGGCCACGACCGCTCGTCGGTAGGCGCAACCGCTTTTACCCGAGTTCCCCTTCCGCCGCCCGATGCAGCTCCTGACGACCTGGTTTGGTTCCTTCCTCGTCGACGAGGGAAAGGTCGTCCACCAGCGGCTGTTCCCAAAAGACGCCGACGCCATCGCGGAACGGCTGGGCCGAATCGAGGATTGGAAGGTCCTGGACGAGGAACGGGAGCTCATGTCCCTCGCCGAGGAGGTCTTCGTCATCGAGCCCCGGCTGGAGCGGGCCGGAGGGAATCTGACGAAAGACCGAGGGCCGTTTCTCGACCCGACGGCCTTCGGGTACGGGCCCGATCTCCTCCATGCCGCCATGGTACGACTCGCTCGAGGTCGAATCCGACGTGCAACGGGTCCGGAAGACCATCTTCGACAGGCGATCGGCGCCCTCGACGAGATCTTGGAGCAAGAGAACGCCCTCCTGGAGCGGCTCCGCGAATGGTACGGACTTCACTTCCCCGAACTCGCGCAGACCGTGGATCCGTCGAGTTACGTCGACCTGATCGCGACGCACGGACGGCGGGAGCGAATGCCCCTGCCCCCTCCGGACAGCGTCGGAGCCGTCCTGGGGGAACCGGAGGAGGACCAGTTGATGGCCTTCGCGGCCCTCGCGAAATCCGTCGGCGAACGGAGGAAGGCGATTGAAGGGTATGTCGAACACTCGGTCCGGGAACTAGCTCCCAACGTGGCGGAGCTCACGGGCCCGATGATCGCAGCTCGACTCGTGAGCTTGGCAGGAGGCGTCGAGAAGCTCGCCCGCGCCCCGGCGGGGACCGTCCAGTTGCTCGGGGCCGAACGGGCTCTGTTCCGACATCTCCGGTCGGGTTCGCGGCCTCCCAAGCACGGAGTCCTATTCCAGCACCCGTGGGTCCATCGTTCGCCCCGATGGCAGCGAGGTGCCGTCGCGCGCGCGTTCGCTGGACGCATCTCGATGGCCGCTCGGGCGGATGCGTACACCAAACGGCGGATCGCCCCGGATCTCCTGAAAGATCTCGAAGGTGCGA
>VBMR01000133.1 GCA_005878325.1 Methanobacteriota archaeon
CATAATATTCCTTTTCGGGAGGCTTGCGAAAGTTCTCAGTGGTTAACATGTTAACCGCGTCCGGCGGAGCCCATCCCCACCGGCGGCGGTCCGCGATCCTGCGGCCTCTTCTTCTGACGGAGGGCCAACAATCAAATAACGGCTGGGACCATTCGCACGCGATGAAGAATCTCGACGACGTCATCGAGGGCATCGAAGGGCGCCTGGACGAGAAGGACGAGGTCCGGGAGCTCACGATCAAGTCCTCGCGCACGATCGCCCGGCTCAGCGGTTCCGCGATCCAGGGGATGCACCGCGGGCAGGACGTCGGATCGCAGCTGCAGGAGACCCGCGAGGAGATCCTCAAGCTGCGCAGCCTCCTGAACGACCATCCGGACCTGTACCATACGGGCATCGTTGAGAACGCAATGCAAGAGGCATGCGAGGCTTTCATCGTCCGCGCAATCGTCGAGGCGGAGGAGCTCCCGAGCCCCAAGGAGATTGGGGTCACGGACACTGCGTACCTGCTCGGCCTCGGGGACGTCGTCGGCGAGTTGCGGCGCTTTTCCTTGGATTATCTCCGACGTGGGGACATGAAGCTCGCCTCGGCCTTCCTGGAGAAGATGGAGCGCCTCCTGGACGCGCTCATGCGGTTCGACTATCCGACCGCCCTCGTTGCCCTGAAGCGGAAACAGGACGTCGCCCGGAGCCTGATCGAGAAGACCCGCGGCGAGGTCGCCGTGGCCGCGCGCAGCCAGGAGCTCGCGGACAAACTGGACGCGGTCCGCGGGAAACTGTGAGACGGATCCAGTGCGCGGACTCGTGCACCCTTTCTCTTGATATCTTCGGCCGCCCATCCTCGTTGCGGATTCACAGGCGCTCGGATGCAGTTGGTCCCCAGACTTGCAGTCGGTTCGGCTCTGTGCGTTGCCTTCATGGTTGGCCTTTTCGCTCTCCTCGCGATTTCTGGGCGGTTGGAGGCTCCTCAGCTGATCCTCCTTGCGGCGGTCATGGGCCTCGCTCTTCCGATTGGAGTTCTGCTGGGGTTCCTCGCAGCACGACGCATCTGGTCGAAGTGCATCCCCGCTGGATTCTATCGGAAGAAGCCTACCTATTGGTGGTTCATCCCGATCATCCTTCTTTCCGTGTTCGGATTTCGGGTTGTAGGATTGTTTCCCCTGCTGTTTGTGTCTGCCGCAACCCTCGGAGAGCTCGGGGTCTTGGCGGCCATCGCCCCCGGGATGGCCCTGTTCGAACGAAGGACGGGTTGTCATCTCTTCCTCGTCGGCGATCCAAGCTTCTGGACGCGATGGGTGGAGTACCGGGTCGAACCGCGTGGTCCTACGACAGGCCGATAGCGGCGCGCGGGCCGCTTGGGGAATTCCGCTCCCGCACGTTATCAGGCCAGATTCCTAGGTCGGAATGGCTTTAAAAAGCCCCCGGCATCGAGCGCTCCATTCCACCCAGCGAGGCCCTCGCCTCTCCTTAGAGGACAGGACCTAAGGGGGAGCACACCATGGCGGACGTTCACAAAGTGGCAAGCGGCATCCCGGGACTCGACGACCTGATCGAAGGCGGATTCTGGCCCAAGTCGACCGTCGTCGTCCTGGGGTCCAGCGGGACGGGGAAGTCGACCTTCGCGATTCAATTCCTCATGGAGGGGATCGAGCAGGGCGAGCAGGCGCTGTACGTGACCCTCGAGGAGCCGCCGGAACAGATCATGCGGGAGGCGGACCTGATGGGCTTCGACATGCGCAGATACCACGAGAAATCCCTCTTCTTCATCCATCTCAAGGGCCGCAATTTCAAGAAGATGATCGAGGAGCAGCTGCCGCAACTCGTCAAGGCCCGCTCGGACTACAACATCGCCACGCGGGTCGTGATCGATCCGATGACTCCGGTCATCTGGGCGACCGCGGAGAAGCTGGAACAGCGGGAGCTGATCGGCAAGCTGTTCTACACCCTCAAGGAGCTCGGCGTGGTCCTGTGCACGGTCGAAGAACATGCGAAGCCCGGCGAGACGATCGGAGAGGACGTCCTCCTTCCGATCTACCTCTCCGACGGCGCGATCCACCTCCAGTACTATCCGGTCGGCGGCGCGTTCAACCGCACCCTCAAGCTGCTGAAGATGCGCGGCTCGCACCACGGCGAAGGCGTCTATCCGTACCTGTTCGCCCGCGGCGTCGGCATCGTCGTCCGGTCGAGCCCCACGCACATTCCGGAGGAACAGACCCGGAGCCACGCGAAGACGTTCGAGGAGGCCCTCAAGACGGCGGAAGTGATGAAGGCGCCTCCGCGGGTCGTCGAGCGAATCCGGCGGATGCAGAAGAGCTGGGACTACGAATATTCACCGGAGGAAGTGCTCCAGATCCTCTTCTCGTCGTACGGGTTGAAGCGGGGCGGCTAGATGCCCTACGCGGGCAAGGTCGACAAGACGATGGGGGCCGAGACGGTCGGCCACCTGAAGCACCTGCTGGACACGGAACTGAGGCGGGCCCGCGAGGAAAACGATCTGGGAATCGCGATGTTCCTCGGCGTGGACGGCCGGATCTTCTCCTCCTCGATCCCGGACCGCCTCGATCCCCGCGAATATCGGCTCCTGAACCTGCTGAAGGGGAACCTCGCCCACATCTGCAGCCAGCTCGCCGGCCAGAACATGATGATGTCCGTCCAGCAGTTCGAGGCGGGCACGGTCGTCATCTCGGGCGTCGGCGACCGCGCGTTCCTCGTCTTCCTCACGACGAAGCCGGTCGAGATCACGAAGATGCAGGGCGTCCTCGCGAACGTCCTCAAGACGTCGATCGTCGTGCGCCACCTGTTCGAATCGCGGCCCATCACCCCGGAGATCCTCGCCTCCTATGACGAGGCGGTCGCGGGGGAACTGAAGCGCCTCACGCGGATCCTGTTCGTCGAGAAGTTCGGGGAGACGAAGGAGTTCAAGAAGAACAAGGAGATCGCGCAGCACCTCCAGTCAAAGCTCGGCGCCCTCGTCGGGCCGGGTCCCCTCCAGGAGATCGTCACCCTCGCGTACAACGAGGTCGGGACGACCGCTCCCTACATGACGCCCGCGCACTGGGAGCGGTTCCTGACGATCCTCCTCGACCGCCTACGGGAGCAGGAGGGGGACTCGGTCGCCGCGAAGGCGGAGAAGGAGTGGCGGGCGTACCTGAAGCAGGTCCTCAGTTCGTTCGTGTGATCCCCATGGTCGGAGGTCCCGCGTGATCGACGTCGCCCTCGCGTCCCTCATCGAGGACATGATCGAGAAGGCCGGGGCCGAAGGCGTGGTCGAGTTCTGGCAGCGGGTCGGGGACAACCTCGCGAGCCGCATGGGGAAGGAGGCGTACCTCGGCTGGACCTCCTTCAACGTCGCGATCCGGGAGGCCCGGACGGCCTTCAGCATCGAGGGCGAGGTCACGCCCCTCACGGACATGGCCATCACGGACGTCGACGGGGACGTCGTCGGATACCTGTACGCGATGCGCCAGTGCTGTTACATCCCGACGATCTTCCGCACACGGTTCGCGGTAGGACGGATCAGCCCTGCGGACAAAGCCGTGACGGACGAGTACAACGAGAACGTCCACAACATCGCGGTGTGCAACTTCTGCGTCTTCCACGAGCGGTTCCGGGAGGAGATCGCGAAGAACGTGTCGGTCGCCGGGAATTCGCTCGCGTGCTTCCTCCTCGCGACCCGCGGTTGGAGCGGCGAGACGAAGATCTCCTCGAAGAACGTGGCGCAGGTGAACATCAACGAGGACCACGTCCGCGCGCTCCTGCGGAACTACGAGTGCGTCTACGCGCTCGTCCTCCGCGGGGCCCGGCTCAAGGGAGAGCGGTGACGTGCCGACGGACGCCCGGATGCAGGACAGTAATCCGTTCGTGGACATTGCGACGCACCTGTTCCTGGAGGACCTCGCCGGTAAGGTCGGCGTCGCGGGCCTGAACAACTACCTCGTGTCCCTCGCGAGGAACCTCGCCGAGGCGATGCCCCGCGAGGAGTACGCGTCCTGGTCCGAGTTCCTCGCCGCGTTGCGGGACGGGCAGTCGATCCTCTCGACCTTCGAAGAGGTCCGCCCCGTGACGGACCGATGCATGTCCACCCTCCGCTCGCCGTTCGAGCGCGGATGGCGGGAGTACGCGAAGCGCGTCGGTTCCTTCGCCCCGGTCCACCGGGAGGTCGCGGCCTACTACAACCACAAGGTGCGGCCCACCGCGGTCACATCCGTGCACATCGTCTTGCACACCTTCCGGGAGGCGGCCGCGGCCCGCGTCCGCGTCGGAGACGCACCCGTCCGGTACGAACCGGTCGCCGCCGCCTGGGTCGACGGCGAGGTCCAGCTGCCCGACGGGCCCAAGCTCGAGTCCCTCCTGAAGCGGGCGGGCATCAGCCCCACGAAGCTCGGCATGCTCCTTCGGAACCACTCCGAGGTGTGGCTCCTCGAGCCCGCGTGATCACGGCTTCTCGCGGCGCCGCAGGGCGACGGTGACCAGGAAGACGGGGATGAAGACGCCGATCCCGATGAGGACCGCC
>VBMR01000134.1 GCA_005878325.1 Methanobacteriota archaeon
GTGTTCAGTCGCGCCGTGGGGGGCTCACTCAGCCGGACATTTCCGTCCCCTTCCCAGAGGCCCCGAAGCAGTCCCTCGACGATGTCGAGCGGCGCGTTTACCAGTTCTTCCGGGAAGTGCTTGTTCGGCGCTCTGCGTCCGAACTGCTCGTCGAGGTAGCTTGCGAGAGCCTTTGAACAGCAATAAACACGGCGTCGATGTCGGGTGCTATCAATGACTTTCGGGACCGCCTGAAACACATCCGTCATCGTTGCAGTGATGAAGCGGGTCAATTCCTCTTCGTATGTTGCGATGGCGAAACCGACAACGCCATTTCTGCCGGTGAAACCTTCCGCGGCATATAAGCCGAGAAACCGGGCAACCCTCCGGTCGAACGGTACCTCCTTAGGCACGGCCTTTGCGGTGGGATGGGGGAATTCGGATCCGAATTGGTTTCGACCGGTGAAGGTCTGATCGTGCACCTTTAGCAGCATTGTGCCGCCATCAGCCATCGTATACGGACATTCGATCGGGGACAGGACCTGGTCGCCCACGCGAAGTTGCACCGCTCGGACCCATTCCGGAGCGGTACGGCGAATCTCATGCCAGGACGTTCCGCGGGCGTGGTATCCGTAACGATGCTGCAGGTTTCGAAGGACGCGATGCCCGGCCGTCATCCGGATGGGGAGCATGCCATCAGCCTTGATCTCGATCAAGCGGCCCGCGTAGGATCGATGACTGGTTCCCAAGACTTTTCGAAATCGCCCATTGTGCGTCAGCACCATGTCCCCCTGGCGGATCTTGGAAATCGGAACGGGACCTCGGGTGGTGGTTATCATCGTGTCGGGGTGAAGGCACAGCGTCGGGGTCGCAACAATACACGAGATACGGCCTTTCCTGAACTCTTTCTCCACCGTCGCCCGTTGGGCGTTTGTTAATCCCGCGTTATGGAATGCGACGCCGTTCTCAATACATCGAGCCAGTCGGGCTCCCATCGAGGTAGGTTCATCCTGCGCAGCTGATAGGCTTTCCGCGACCTTTCCCAGGTGTTCCTTTTTCTTCTCGTCGAGCTCATGCCGGAGATGCGTACCCAGTGCCTTTGCAAGAGCCTCTGTCGACCGTCGCGTGTTGACAAATACAAGTGCCTGTCCGCCAGATAACATGATGTCGGCGACGAGCCCCGAGATATCGTCACCACGATCCCTGATCTCGACAATCGACTTGTCGACGAAATGAACAAGCCCTTCGTGATACACCCCCTCCTTGAGGGGGACGGGGCGCCACTCGCTCTTGACGTGCTCCGCCTCGAGCCACTTTGCAATCTGGTCTGAGTTCTTGATCGTCGCGCTCAGTGCAAGGACCTGAGCTTTCGGATTCACTTGTCGAAGCTTCGCCAATGTGATCTCGAGGGTCGGCCCTCGGTCCGCGTCGTTGATGAGATGGACCTCGTCTGCGACGACCACCGTCAACGCCTGCAACCAATTGAGTCGGTGACGGAGGAGCGAGTCGGCCCGTTCCGACGTGGCGACGATCACGTCGAACTTCTCAAGCGACGGATCGATCGAGTCGTAGTCTCCGACACTGATTCCGACCTTGAGGCCGAGTTCCTCGAATTCCTTCAGGTCCTCGTACTTTTCCGCGGCGAGGGCCCGCAAAGGCACGATGTAGAGGGCCTTTCCTCCCCGCAGGAAGGAGGCCAGAATCGCAAGGTACGCGACGAGAGACTTGCCGCTCGCGGTGGGAATCGCGAGGACCAGATTCTCCCCGAGGAGGGCGGGCCCAATCGCATCCACCTGTGGAGGGTACAGTTCTTCGATCCCCTGTTTCTTCAGGATTTCTACGATCCGGGGATCGAGCCCGAGGTCCGCGATGCGCATTCGTCTTCCGATGCGGGAGGGCTCGGATAAAGCTTCGCGGCGGTGATGAGGAGGCTGGGTCAGAGCACGTGGATGTCACGGACTCGCTCCACGGAATCGCAGAGATCCAGAGAGGCGATTCTACCACAATCGAACGGCGCGCGACGTGCCTATTTGGAGCGGCGGACGGCGTTCTCCGCCACGCGCATTTTCACGATCTTTGTGACGAGGTCCGCGGGCAGCGGCTTGTCAGGCGTGAATTGGAAGGTCCCTTTCCCCGCCTGGAAGGGCTTCAATTCGACGGAGAACTTTCGGCGCACTTGATTGCTCACCCCGAAGAGGCTGCAGTGGTCCTTGAACGCGGCAAAGTACACGAGCATCCCGTTCTGTCGGAACGCGGGCATTCGGTAGCTGATGACTTCCTCGGCGTCTGGGGCGGCCGCCCTAATCGTCTTCCGAAGTCGTTGAAGCAGGGTCCGAAATCCGGGTGGGACGCGTTCAAGGTATTCGTCGATCGTCTTCGGGGCAACGGCTTCCGGAGGAGCCATCACGGCCAAACCGGGCCGATGCTCCTTAAGGATTTCGCGCTGCGTGCGGTACGATTGTTCGCCGTCTCCCACCATGGGCGAATGCACCACCCAAAGCCTTTAGGCGACCCGTCGGTTCCGTAACGAAGAGCGTGGGCCCGCAGCCGCGGGAGGGCTATCCCAACCCGACGATCGTCGAGATCGATGCGGGCCTCCTGAATGCGGTCGGACTCCCGAACCCCGGGGTCGTCGAGTACGAGCACGAGGTGAAACGGGCCCACGCCGCGGGCGCTGTGATCATCGGATCGGTGTACGGCAAGGACGCGGAGGAATACGCGGCCGTCGCCGCGAAGATGTCCACCTACGGGGTCGCGGCGATCGAGCTGAACCTCTCCTGCCCGCACGCGAAGGGCCTCGGGACGGAGATCGCGCAGGACGAGGCCGCGGTCCGGGACTTCACGCGGACCGTGAAGGACGTCGTCGACGTCCCGGTCTTTCCGAAGCTTTCCCCGAATGTGCAGGACATTGCCTCCTTCGCCGTCGCCGCGGAGAAAGGCGGCGCGGATGGCATCGTCGCGGTCAACACCCTGAAGGCGATGGCCATCACACCGGAGCTGAAGATGCCGTCCCTCGCGAACAAGTTCGGAGGGCTGAGCGGTCCCGCGCTCCGGCCGATCGGCGTCCGCGCGGTCTACGACATCTGCGAGAAGGTCCACGTCCCGGTGATCGGCGTGGGAGGCGTCGGATCGGGCCGCGACGCGCTCGAGTACATCATGGCCGGCGCGAGTGCGGTCCAGGTCGGGACCGCGATCCTGTCTCGCGGGATCGGCGTGTTCAACGAGATCACGAAGGAGATGGCCCTCCTCCTGGAGGACGCCGGATTCCGTTCCGTGCCGGAGGCGGTCGGGGTCGCCCATGCCTAGGATCCAGGTCGTCCCGCTCCTCGAGGTCGTGCGGGAGACCCCGTCCACGATGACGTACCGCTTCCGCGCAGACCTCGGCGGGAAGCCGGGCCAGTTCCTGATGGTCTGGATCCCGCGGTTCGACGAGCTCCCCATGGCCGTGTCGTACTTCGGCGCGGTGAAGGGCATCACGGTCCGCGACTACGGCGACGCGACGCACGTCCTCGCCGCCTTCAATGCGAGCGACCGGATCGGGGTGCGCGGTCCCTACGGGAACGCGTTCACGCTCCAGGGGGAAAGCGTCCTCGCGGTCGCGGGCGGCAGCGGGATGGCCTCGATGATCGCCGCGATCGAGGCGTTCGCGCAACAGGGCGCGCGGGTCGTCACCGCGGTCGGAGCCAAGACCGCGGAGGAGCTGTTGTTCGTCAACCGGGCGAACGGGGCCGGGGAGGTCCACATCGCCACGGACGACGGCTCGCGGGGCTTCCATGGATTCGCCCCGGCTCTCGCGGAGAAGCTCCTGGACCGGGAGAAGGTCTCGCAGATCATCACGTGCGGTCCCGAGAAGATGATGTATGCGGTCGTCGACCTCGCCCGACGGCGCTCGATTCCGGTGCAGGCGAGCCTGGAGCGCTACATGAAGTGTGGCATCGGAATCTGCGACGCGTGCGCTCTGGACGACCAGCTGGTCTGCTATGACGGGCCGATTTTCACGGGAGACCAGCTCGCGGGTTCGCAGGACTTCGGGCAGTTCCGTAGAGACAAGAGCGGGCGGCGGATCCCCGTGTGACGAAGGCATCCCGAGGGATGCGACGCGCTAGGGAGCGGCCCGGCATCGGAGTACGATAGCTTGATATCCGGAATCCCGCATCGCGCGCGTTGGAGTCCGTGAGCGGATGAAGGACGTCAATGCGATCGCGAAACGGGCCCTCGAATACAAGGAGAAGGGCCTCTCCGAAAAGGAGATCGCGGACGAGTTGCACCTGTCCCCGGAGACCGTCACGTGGCTCCTAACCCGCGGGATCAAGGGCGGGGAGCCGCCGAAGGACGTGAAGATCGGGTGGCGGTCCCTCGGCGTCTACGGGAACCGGATCGGATTCGTCGCCGCCGCCATGTCCGACATCGCCCTCGAGGAGATGGAGAAGCGGCAGATCGACGCGGACGCCATCATGGGCGTCGCGATCAACGGGATTCCCCTCGCGACCCTGATCAGCGAGGAACTCGGGAAGGAGCTGGTCATCTATCGGCCGAGCCAGGAACGCCATGGACAGGGCGCCTTCTCGTCGAATTACGCATCGCCACAGGGGAAGAAGCTGGTGATCGTGGACGACGTCGTCTCGACCGGCGAGACGATCAAGGGGGCGATTTCCGAGATCCACGAACTCGGCGGGACCGCGATCCTCGTGGTGGTCCTCGTGAACAAGACGGTGCAGGACGAGCTCGCGGGCGTGCCTCTGCGCGCGCTAATCCGCGCACGGTCGATCTGAAGTCCACGCGAACGTCGCATGGGGCACACAGATGTCCTCCCGCGTTGCACAACTGTTATAGGGAGCCCATGTCCCTGGGGTCGTCATGAAGGCGGTGGCACGCGCCTTCCGAAGACTGAGACGCCGACGCGACCTCGCATTCTTCGAATTCGTCGCGGTCCTCTTCGTCCTCGGAATGTTGCTCGAGATGCTGTTCGTCTCTGCGCCCTTGACGGGTGCGGGATGGCTCTGGATGCTGCCCACCATCCTCGGCCTGGTCGGCATCTTGTGGTTCGTCGCACGGGAGCCCACAAACCTTTAGGCCTCGCGGCCCCCTGCGCGCGGCCGGTGAGCCGCGCTGACCCATTGGTTTGACGAGCTCTTGCCGGAGGCGAAAGCCTATGTCGGCGAGAAACGGGAGCTCGTGGTCAACGCCGGATTGAGCGTCAGCGGCCTCCAGCACGTCGGCCGGCTGCGGGGCGAGATCACCCTCTCTCATCTCCTCGCCCGAGCGCTTCGCGGTGCGGGACGCCCGGTTGTCCAGAGTCTCGTGTTGTATACCCAGGACGAATGGAAAGGGAAGGAGGGCCAACTCGGCCAGTTCAAAGGGGACGAGGGCCGCAAGTACGTCGGCCGACGATTGATCGACGTCCCCGATCCGTTCGCGTGCCATGGGAATTGGGTCGACCATTACTGGAGGGACTTCGGGGGCGTCCTCGAACGGTTCGCGCCCGGCGTCCGAATCGTCACGACCACAGAGGCATACAAGAATCCGGAGATGCAGGCCCTGGTCCGAGATCTCGCGGCGCGGAGCGAAGAGGTCCGCGTCCTCGTGAACAAGTATCGCGCGCGCCATCCGTACCCCTCCGGATGGATCCCCTTCGAGGCGTTCTGCGAAGAGTGCCACACGATCGGCGCGAAGACGATTTCGATCGACGGCACGACCGCGAAGTACCGGTGCGAGCGATGCGGCCACTCGGGCTCTTCTTCGATCGAGAAAGGCAAGCTGAACTGGCGGCTCGAATGGCCCGCGTTGTGGAAGGTGTACCGGGTGGACATCGAGCCGTTCGGGAAGGATCACGCGACGCCTGGAGGTTCGCGGGACTCCTGCAAGGAGATCGCCGAGACGATCATGCACTTCCGCCCGCCGATGGGCATCCCCTACGAATGGGTCGGGATCTCGGACCGCGGCAAAGACCTCGGGGACATGGGTTCGTCCGACTTCCTCGGCTTCACGCCCGCGCAATGGATCGAGGTCGCGGACCCGGAGGTCTTGCGGTACCTGTACGCGTACAACCCGATCTTCCGCCGTCTCGTCCTGGACCTGTACCGCGTCGACACATACCACGACCTGTACGATCGTGCGGAAGAGCGCTTCTTCTCCGCGGACCGCGAAGGAGACGAGGAAGATCAGGCCCGTTCGTACGAGCTGGCCCAGGTGTCCGCGCCGCCAACCGAAAGACCGTTTGCCCTTTCGTATCGCCACGCCGCGTTCCTGTCGCAAATCAGCCCGGAACACGGACGCATCGAATGGTGTGTGAAACGGCTGCGGGATACCGGCATCCTCGACCGCACCCCGACGAACCTCGAGCGGGACCGGATCGCCCGTCGCCTGGAACAGTCCCGCGGATGGGTCGAGAAGTATGCGCCCGAGAACCGCGTCCGGCTGATGGAGGTTCTGAGTCCTCAAGTGCAATCGCAACTCGACGCGAAGGACCGGGAGGGCCTGCGCCTCTACGCGACGAAAGCCGCGGGGCTTCCGTGGACCGAGGACGCGATCAAGGAATCCATGGTCTCGCTCACGAAGGCCGGATCCCTCCCGGTCGAGACAGGCCGGTTCTTCCGCGACCTGTACCTCGTCCTGCTCGGGTCGGAGAAAGGTCCCCGCGCCGCACCGTTTCTCGCGGTCCTGGAGAAGGAGTGGGTGGTGCGCCGACTGAAGGAAGCGGCCCACTGAGAAAAATCAATATACGCCCTCTCCGTTGAATCGCGGTCGCAGCCCCGTGGTCTAGCGGCCAATCGTGACCGCGATGCGGTCGCGGGCCAGTGATTCGAGGCTCTGGATCGACTTCAATCGGTCGAGGAGAGACCTCGCGACGGCAGTTCGAATCTGCCCGGGGCTATTCCCTCTCTCCCGGCGTGTGGACTCCGTCGAGCGCCTGACCCGGGGCCTCGTAGAAGAGGCCGAGGCGGCGGACGAGGACGTCGGAGAGGGTCATCCCCATCTCTTCCTGCACGGCGACGTCGACTTGCGCCCAGATGGACGGATGGCCTGGGACGATCCGGTCGCGGGCCGAGGGTCCGTTGAGGTACCGCCGGATCTCCTCCGGCGTATGGCGTCCCTGGAGATGGAGGGCAACCGGTTCGTCGAGGTCGAGGGCCATGAACTCTTCCAGGGGTCTTGGCGCCGGGCCAAGGGGCAGGTCTCGAGTTCGGGAGGCCCCCCGCGATCCCAAGCGTCTCGAGGCCGCGGTCACCACGGATTCTGCCATCGCACGGTGGGTCGTCAGCTTGCCGCCCGCAACCGAGATCAGGCCGTCCGGATCCTCGAACGTGGCATGTCTCCGGGACACGTCCGATTCGGCGCCCGCTCGGACGCCTTGGATCAGAGGCCGAAGACCTGCGTAGGCACTCACGACGTCCCCGGGTCCCACCCGCGCATCCGGAAACGCGTCATTCACGGCCTCCAGGAGGTAATTGACATCGCCCGCGTCGGGCACGACGCGATCCGTATCCGATGGGAAGTCCGTGTCCGTCGTGCCGACCAGCGTGAGTTCGTTCCACGGGAGGATGAAGACGAGCCGACGATCCTCGCGCGTCGTCAGGGCGAGGGCGTGCCGGTTCCCGACTTTCGCCCGCGGGAGGAAGATGTGGATTCCTTTCGTCGGCCTCAGGGTCGGAGTTCGCCGCGGAGCGCGCAGGCGGTCGAGCCAGACTCCCGTGGCGTTCACCACGAGACGGGCCCGCACCTCGAGAGAGATCCCATCAATTCGATCTCGGAGTCGGACTCCCTGAATCCGATTGCCCGCTCGGACGAGTTCGACCACCTCGACGTGGTTCGCGACGACCGCGCCCATGCCCGCAGCACTTCGGACGACCGAGAGCACGAGGCGGGCGTCGTCCGTCCAGGCGTCGTAGTAGACGCCCGCGCCCGCGAGGCCCTCCCGTCGCAGACCGGGCTCCCGTTCCCACGTGTCCTCCCGCGAGAGCCATACGCGCCGCGGGAGTCTCTTCCGGGAGAGGATGTCATACAGGAACAGGCCGAATCGCAGGAGGATCGGCCCCGGACCTCGGTCTCGGTAGGCGGGGATCAGGAAGGGGAGGGGATGCACGAGCGAAGGCGCCCGATCGACGAGGAGGTCGCGCTCCCGCGCCGCGAGTCGCACCTGACCGAGCCGATAGTTGCGAAGGTACCGGAGGCCTCCATGGATCAGCCGCGACGTCTTGCCGCTCGTCCCGCCCGCGAAATCGCCGCGGTCGACGAGGGCCGTCCGGTACCCGCGGCTCGCCGCGTCGCGAGCGACCCCGGCCCCCACGATCCCTCCCCCGATCACCAGGAAGTCGAACGTCGCGTCCCGCATCTGCGAAAGATTCGCCGAGCGAGTCCGGAAAGAGAACTCGGGGATGCCGGCGCCCTCCCCGGTCCCCGCACGGGTGGTGGCTCGCTCCTCCATGCCGTGGGCCGAACCACCGTCGCGCGATAAAGGCGTCGCGTCTCCTATCGCGCCGTCGCGCAAAGCATTAAACTCGATGGGAACATGGGCCCAGCACCGGTGAGACATGATTGACCGCGAGGCGATCGTCGAGATCCTCGAACGGTACCATCCCTCCGGGATTCGGATCGCGACAATTGGATCCCATTCCGCGCTCGACGTGTGCGACGGCGCCGTCGAGGAGGGATTCCGCACCTTCGTCGTGTGCGAACGGGGACGGGAGACTCCGTACACCCGTTACTTCCGCGGGAGGCGGGACCCGGACGGTCGCCCGGTCCGCGGGATGGTGGACGACGCAATCGTCCTGGAGAAGTTTCGCGACGTGCTCTCGGAGAAGATGCAGGCGGAGCTCCGGGATCGGAACGCGATTTTCGTGCCGAACCGGTCCTTCACCTCGTACTGCGACCTCGACGCGATCGAGGACGCATTCCACGTGCCGCTCTTCGGGTCTCGTAACCTCCTGCGAACGGAAGAACGCGAAGAAGCGAAGAGCTACTACTGGATCCTAGAAAAGGCCAAGCTCCCCGCCCCCGAGAAAATCGACGATCCTCGAGAGATCGACGGCCTCGCGATCGTGAAGCTCCATCACAAGACGAAGAAGCTCGAACGCGGGTTCTTCACCGCCGCGACGTACAAGGAATTCAAGGAGAAGTCGGACGCCCTCCTGAAACGGAACGTGATCTCGAAGGAGGACCTCGCCGCGGCCCGGATCGAGCGGTACATCATTGGCCCCATCTTCAACTTCGACTTCTTCTACTCGCCGATCGAAGACGAGGGCGAGAAGATCGAGCTCCTGGGGATCGACTGGCGGTTCGAGACGTCGCTGGATGGACATGTCCGCCTCCCGGCGGATCAGCAGCTGAGTCTGACCGAGGCCCAGCGGATTCCGGAATACGTGGTCGTGGGTCACAACGCCTCGACCCTTCGGGAGTCGAGTCTGAAGGAGGTGTTCGACATGGCGGAGCGCTATGTCGCCGCGACCCAGAAGCACTTCGCGCCGGGCATCATCGGTCCGTTCACCCTGCAAACCGCGGTCGACGCGGACCTGAAGTTCTGGGTCTACGACGTGGCGCCGCGGATTGGCGGGGGCACGAACATCCACATGTCCACCGGCCATCCGTACGGGAACGCGTTGTGGCGAAGGCCCATGAGCACCGGCCGTCGGATCGCGATGGAGATTCGCCGGAGCATGGAAACCGGGCGGCTCGCCGAACTCGTGACCTGATCGCCGCCAGAATCCCAGCTGGCCCCGGAGAGCTTTGTCAATCCGCTGTATCGCGGCGAACCTTGATAGCGGGGCCCTTTCATCGGACCCACGTCAGAAGGGTCACATCGGATGCTCGAGGACCTCCTCCTCTGGTTCGGCGCCATCGCGATCGGGTTCGTGCTCCTGAACCAAGGTGCGAAATTCATCACGGACAACGCGATCCGCGTCTCGTCCAAGATCGGGCGCAGCCGATTCGTGGTCGGCGCCCTGTTCGTCTCCACCCTGTCCGCCCTCCCGGAGCTCCTCGTCAGCGGGATCGCTGCGGAGGAAGGGAGCCCGGACCTCGCGCTCGGCAATGCCCTCGCCTCGACCGTGGTCACGATCGCCTTCGTCATCGGCGCGAGCGCCCTCGTCCGGCCGATCAAGACCTCGCGGGAGATCGTCCTCCGCGACGCGGTCTTCCTCGCGGTGGTGACCCTCGTCTCCGCGGTCCTCCTGTTGGACGGCAACCTGACCCGGTACGAAGGGATCGCGTTGATCGCCCTCTTCGTCCCCTACGTCCTGAATCTGGCCATCTCCCAACGGACGGGGCCCGCGGACGAGATCGAGGAGCGGGTCGAAGACATGCGGATCGGGCTCGAGTTCACCGGCTGGATCTTCGGCCGCACGGTCGAGATCCGCGCCGGGTTGCGGTGGCTCGTCTTCGGGATCCTGTGGTCCGTGATGGGGGCCCAATTCCTCGTTCGGGGCGCGATCGGCCTCTCCTCCGCCGCGGGCCTGAATCCCTGGTTCATCGGGATCACGCTCGTCGCCCTCGGGACGTCCCTCCCGGACATTGCCGCCGCGTTCCATGCGACCCGTCGCGGCTACACGGACCTCGTCCTGGGCGAAGGGATCGGGGCGAGCGTCGTGACGACCCTGCTGACCCTCGGCCTGATTGGGCTCCTGAGGCCCTCGACCCATTCCGTCGAGTTGCTCCTCCCGGTCGTCGCGGCGATGGTCTTCACCTCGTTCCTGCTCCTCGCCCTCCTCCTCGGTGGATGGCGCATCACGTCCCGATCGGGCGCCGTCCTGACGTCGAGCTACTTCGCGATGGTCGCCCTCAACCTGGTGTGGATCCGCGCGGGCTTCGGTTGATCAATACGTCGTCCCGCAGCGGACGCACGTCAGTTTCCCCTCGCCCTTGGCGACGAGCTGTCCTCCACACGCCGTGCAGAACTTCATCTCCTTGACCAATTTGCCT
>VBMR01000036.1 GCA_005878325.1 Methanobacteriota archaeon
TCGTCCGATGCGAAGGTTCGGTTGAACCGCCTCACGGATAGCGCGATTGGCATTTTGGTCCGCTCGACCCGAGACGTGTCCGTCTGGCACAACGATATCGCAGGCAACCAGGCACAGGGGGTCCTGCAAGACGGCGTGCGGATCTCCTGGAATGACAGCTACCCATCCGGTGGCAATTTCTGGTCCGATTATGCCGGCGTGGACAACTGCAGCGGGGCGAACCAGGACGTCTGTCCGGCGCCCGACGGGATCGGGGACACCCCCTATGCGATTGACGCGAACAGCTCGGATCGGTATCCGTTGATTCGGTATCCGGACAACGACACAACTCCTCCTTCCGTATCGATTGGGGCCCCGACCGAAGGTTCGGTCCTCCACGCCTCCCCGGTCACGGTGCATGGAACGGCATCGGACTCCGGCGGCAGCGGTCTCCGGAACGTCGAGGTCCGGGCGAACGGCCGCCCCTGGGTTGCCGCGACGGGTCGGCTTTCCTGGCACGCCTCCGTGGACCTGGATCCCGGCCCCAACTCGCTCCAGGCCCGCGCCTGGGACGCGGCGGGGAATCCCTCGCCGGTCGCGTTGGTCAACGTGACCTTCGAGGCGCCGACCCCGCCCCCGAACACCCCACCGCACGTGAATTTCTCCTGGTCGCCCTTCCACGCTGACACGAACACGATCGTCAATTTCACCGCCCACGTCTTCGACGACCGCGACCCTCCTGAGGCGATCCAAGTTCGATGGGACTGGGAGTCGGACGGAACGTGGGACACCTCGTGGTCCGTCGAGAAAGTGGCTCAGCATCGGTTCCCCGTTGCCGGCACGTACAACGTGACCGTCGAAGCGATGGACAGCGGCGGGTTGACTGTATCTCAAACGTACTCCGTCCCCATCGCGGAACCACTGCCGCCTCCGCCCCCGCCGCTGTTGGTCCACATCTCGGTCACGCCCACCTCGGGGACGATGCCGCTCACCGTGTCCTTCACGAGCGACGTGACGGGAGGAGCGCCGCCCTATCAATATCACTGGACCCTAGGCGACGGGAGCGAGAGCCCGGCGGCCAATACGGTGCATATCTACGTGACTGGCGGAAACTTCACCGTCTGGCTCATCGCCTCCGACAGGGCGAGCCAATCCGAGGTGTCGAACGTGATGTGGGTGAACGTCACTCCGGCCGCGGTGAATCTCACAGTGTCCATGCCTTCCGACTTCGTCGGGACGGCGGGCGGGACGATTGTCACCCTCCGCGCGAACGTTTCGGGCGGAGTGGCCCCGTACACGTACCTGTGGGACTTCGGGGACGGATGGTCGAGCCCTGACGTCGCGCCGACTCACGTGTATGCGACGCCTGGGACGTACCACGTGCAAGTCCGCGTCATGGATTCGAAGGGGCAGGTCGCGACCTATTCGTTCGACCTCGCAGTCCCCGCCATCGACGTTCCGCGAGTCGGTCTGGACCCGGTTTGGATCGCGCTTGGCGTCGGCGCCACTTTCGTCATCGGGATTGGCCTGGGCTTGCTCGGGGCCCGTCGCCGTCGTCGTCCCAAACGGCCGTTGGCGGACTAGGACGATCGACTCCGGGCCTGGATGGCCTCGACTCCGGCGCCCTTCGAGAATCGGTGGTGCCCGTCCGCGGCGAGGGTCGCCTCGATTGCGCGGAATCCCGCCTCCAGGTCCCCGAACGAACAGATGCCCATGTGTCCGATCCGGAAGATCTTCCCCTTGAGCTGCGCTTGCCCGCCGGCCACGACCGTGCGGTGTCCTTCCCACAAGGCCTTCCGGAATTTCGCGTCATCGACCCCGGTCGGATAGCGGATCGCCGTGACCGTGTCCGACGCGAACGCACGCTCGGGAAACAGACGAAGGCCGAGGGCGCCCACCGCGGCTCGGCAGGCGTCCGCGAGCCGGCGGGTCCGGGCGATTCGAGCCTCCAGGCCCTCCGCCTTCAACTGCCGCAAGGCTTCCCGGAACGCGAGGAACAGCGGGACCGCCGGCGTGTATGGCGTGTCCCCCTTGAGCAGGCCATCGACGTGGGCCTTGAGGTTCGTGTAAAACGACGTCTCGGAGTGGAGGGCGTCGTACGCGCGCTGGGACAGAGCGACCGCGCTGAGCCCGGGTGGGGCCGCCACACATTTCTGGGATCCCACGACGAGCGCGTCGATCCCCCAGGCATCCATGTGGTTCTCGAGGCCACCCACGGCGGTGATCCCATCGACGATCAGGAACGCATCGTGCTTCCGCACGGCCTTCGCGATCCCTTCGATCGGATTCGTGAGGCCCGTGGACGTCTCGTTCCAACAGAGGGTAACGGCCTAGTAGGAACCGGCGTCGAGGGCTTCCGAGACCCGGGCCGGATCGACCGCGGTCCCCCATTCGAAGGTGAGGGCCGTCGGATGGGCGAACACCTGGCACATTTCGTGGACCCGTTCGCTGAACTTGCCATTCACCAAATTCAGGACGGCATCCGACTTCCGCACGAGGCCCGTGACCGCGGCCTCCAGCCCCGCGGTCCCGGAACCGGACAGGATGGCGACGGGCCCTCGCGTGCCGAACAACGTCTGCGTCAGGACCCGGAGTTCCTCCAAGGCCTCCTGGAATGCCGATCCCCGATGGTTCAGGGCCGGCGCCGCCATGGCCTCGAGGACGCGCGGGTCCATCTTCACGGGTCCGGGGAGCAAGAACGCCTGGGCGGGTCGATCGACCATGGCGGTATCGACATCCGCGGGATGCGATAAACGGTACGTTTTCGATCCTCGGTGCCGCCAGGACGCAGGGGTGCCTGCGAACCAGTATCCAAGTGGTTAGGACAAACCTCGGAAAGATTATATATAATGGAGCCCTTCCGCCCGACGCCCGTCGGTCAAACGAGGTAGGGTTGACATACGGGGGCAGGCACACGATGCGCGACGAGGACACGGAAAAGATGACGCTGCGGCTCCCGGGGCGGTACCTGAAGGCCCTCGACTTCCTCGTGGAGGTCGACGACTTTCCGAGCCGTTCGGAGGCCGTCCGCGCCGCGATCCGCGACTTCGTGTACGCTCGCGTCGAACTGGTCACGGACAAGCTGAAGAAGATGAAGGACGCGGAACGGACCCTCGCGGAAGCGGAGGCGTTCAAGCGGGAGTATCTGAACAAGTGACGTAGCCCGGAGTGCCGTGGTCGGCGACCTCCGGAAACATCCGAATTACCTCCCCCCCAACTGGGTGGCCGTGAAAGCCACCCACTTTTCTTTTCGCAGTGAGCGGTCCCGCGCGAGGGGCCCGAAATTTTGTCAAGCGAATCACGAACGATACTTGGTTCAGATCGGCTCGACTGGGCCGCGTAAGGGGGAGCTGCCACGTCCCGTGATTCATGGCAACGGTCACAGAGGCATGGAACGAACGCGGCTATGAAACGGAACTGCCCCTCCGCATGCGACGATTCGTATGGCTTTCGACGGGCATGTTCAGCGCGGCCTCCCTCGCGCTCGCCTTTGTCGGCTACTTCTTCGCCGGCTCGTTCGAGGGCGCAGGGTCGCACTTCCTCGCGTCGATGGTGTCCGGCGGCATGTTCGGGATCGCCTCCGTCTTGAAGTTCGGTGTCGACGAGGCGTGAATTCAATCCCTGATATTCACCGGCTGATAGTCACCCACGATAACCGTTAGGGAACGTAGATTCCCTGGGGGCGGCCTTCCAGCGCCCGATGGCGATGAGGAACCCGCCTGCCATGGCCGGTCGCTGGGCCGTGCCTCTCAAGCTCTTTTCCATCCTTAGGATTCCGAGGTTCCGTGCCCGCGCGTCTCGGGTCGCGGTTTCGGAGAACGCCCATGTGCAGGGGGCGTTTCCGGTGGAGTCCGCTGAAACGCTCGAGCTTTCGTTCCCCGCACGGATCCGGAAGTTCCTGTGGCTCTCGAGTGGCCTCTTCGGCGCCGCCTCGCTCGCGATGCCGGTCCTCGGGATTCTCGCGCTCGGCTCCGTCCAAACGCGCGGCCTCGGGCCGAACTTCCTCGCGGGCATCGTGGGCGCCGCCCTGTTCGGGCTGGCATCCCTCCTGCGGTTCGGGCCCGAAGAGGCGTGAGCCGGCCTCCGTGCGCCGAACGTTTATTACGGGTCGCCCCCCTTTTCGCCCCGCGTGGAGCGGGAGGTGTGGGTGCGAGGCGGGATGGTCGTCTCGATCCTCGCGCTCGTGGTGCTGATCCTCGTGACGACGGCCGTCTTTGTGCGCCCCCCGTCCTCGCTGGCGGCCCAGCCCCAGCTCACGGTCGGCATGGCCGAG
>VBMR01000037.1 GCA_005878325.1 Methanobacteriota archaeon
CCGGCCCGACCCACCGAAGTTGCGTGTAGAACACATAAAGCAGGATGAGTCCGAGGAAGAAGCTCGGCAGGGCATATCCGCCGAGGGCGAACAGCCGGGTCGCGTGATCGAGCGGCCGGTCCCGCTTCACCGCACTCAACGTGCCGAGCGCGATCCCGCCGAAGAACGAGAGCAGGAAGGCGGTGAGGGCGAGCTCCACGGTGGCCGGGAGGTACGCGCCGATCGCGGTCGTGACCGGGACCCCTTGGGAGCGGGAGAAGCCGCAGTCGCCCCGGATCAGGCCGAGCAGGTAGTAGTAGTATTGAACGGGAATCGGATCGTTGAAGTGATAGATCTCCCGGATCCGCTGGATCTCCTCCGGGCCCATCTGCGGGGTGACGTACGCGCTGACGGGGTCGCCGATGAGCCGCGTCAGGGTGAAGATTACAATCGTGAGCGCGAAGAGGATCGGGACCGTGCTGAGGAGCCGCCGCAGGACATATCGGAGGAGCGAGGCCACCCTACTCCCCAGCCCCCATACGGTCCCTCAGGAGCGTGCGAGGCCCTTCAGTTTCGGGTGTACGATCTTGCCGTCCTTCACGACGAGTTCGTCGTCCAGGTACATGGACTGCCGCATCACGACGATGTCCACGTGGGATTTCGCCTTCGTCTTGCCGCCGAGCCCGCGGAACAGGTTTCCACCGAAGGCGATGTTGATGCCGCCCTCGATGCTCTCGACTTCCTGCGCAAAATCGGGAGAGGCCCGAGGATCCCCACCGAAGCCGGTGTGCGCGATCACATACGAATTCGGATCGTGGAAGGCGCGGAGCCACCGGTCCAATCGTAGCGCCTGGTCGCCCCCGTCGACTTTGATGAGGCGCCCGCCTTGGACGGTCAGGCGGATCGGTTCGCGGAGCGTCATCGGCTCAGGATGCGTCCACACGAAATCCCCCGGCTCCAGGACCATCGTTCCGTTCATCGCATCCTCGAGCGGCGCGACAGCATAGATGGCGGTCGCGGCGCTGTCCCAGTCGCCCGCCTTCCGGACGACGCCGTCCTGGCCCCAGCCCGGTCGGCCGTGGCAATCACCGGTGATGTTCGTCCCTGCCTCGGAGACGATCCGGACCTCCTTCGCCTTCTCGAAGAGTTTCGCGGCCTCCTCCGCCCGCTTCACCTGCCCCGGATTCGGGATTATCTTCGCGAGGGTGTCCTCCGCCGCGAGGACCTGCAGGACCCGGCCGCCGGCGTCGAGGATCGCGTTGAGCCCGCTCGTGTACAGCCAAGCGTCCGTCGCGCAGTCGACGACCATCGTGCTCGCCTTCATGAGTGAGAGGGCGGAACGGGACGGTTCCTGGAGCATCTTCCGACGCTGGGGGAAGACCGCGAGGGTTGTCTCGACCCCCAACGCCAAGGCCGATGTGAAGAAGCTCTGCACGATCCCCGGCGACTTGCCGGTGTCCGCGTAGACCGTGACCTCGTCCCCGGCTTTCAAGTCGCAGTGCTTCAGGATCTCCGTCGTGCTCCGCGTCAGATCAAGGTTTTGGATGCCGAACATCGGCGCGCCTCAGAGGACCATGAGTTCTCCCCGTCGCTCGTGCGGGTCCGTCAGGACGAGTCCTCCGTCCGGCGTGACGGCCACGAGATCCTCCACATGATAGGCGTCCCGCGGCCCGAGATGGATGAACGGCTCGACGTAGAAGACCATCCCCTCCTCGAGGGTCGCGTCGCTGTACGGCTGGATCATGGGCTCCTCATGCAGCCCCACGCCGATCGAATGCCCGATGTGGGGGGCCCGGAAGGGCAGGTCGTACGACGTGACCGTGTCGGCGGCCATCTTCCAGAGCTCGCGGACCGACGCACCCGGCTTCATCGCGAGGACGACCCGGCGCTGGGCCTCAAAGATGGCCTCGTACCGCTTCGTCTGCTTCGACGTCGGCTTCCCGAAGACCGCTGTGCGCGCGACGTCGGTCTGGTATCGCTGGAAGATCCCGCCGACGTCGCATCGGATGATTTCTCCCTTCCCTAGTTTCCGCGCACCGGGGGTTGGGTGCGCGTCGCCGCAGTGGGATCCCGCGCCAAGGCACAGGAACGAGACGATGTCGAGGCCGCGCGTCATCATGCCGTTCGCCATCTCGAGGGCGACCGCGCGTTCCGTGCGGCCCGGTCGCGCGCTCTCCCATCCGTCCATGATCGCGTCCTCCGTCGCCAAGGCGCCCCGGGAGAGGGTGTCGATCTCTTGGCGGGACTTGATCGCTCGCAATCGGCCGAGCAGGTCGTCGACGGGCCGCCACGAGACTCCGGGCGCGACGCGGCTCAGTCGCTCCCGATACGCGGCACTGAAATGCCGAGCCTCGTAACCGATGGTCCCGCGGTCGAGTCCTTTTTCCACGAGGACCTTGCCGAGGAGGTCGACGGGATTCTCGCCGAATTCGACATAGCCGCGGACGTCCCCGATCGGGGATTCCTTTCGAGCGAGGCTTTCCTCGATGGTGCAGACGAGGAACGTGGGCTCGCCTTCCCGCGGGATCAGCATCAGGGCGAGGCGATCCGGGATCGCGCGGATCGTCGTGATGTAGCTGCCCGAGAAGTAGTACGTGTTCTCCAGGGAACTGGCTACGATGGCGTCGAGATCTCCCATCGATTCTCGGAGTTTGCCCAGCCGTGGTGTCGTCACACTCGTTCTCATCCGTCATCCCTTCCGCATCAATTCCTTGAACTGAAACTGTCCTTCCTTCAGCACCTTCGTGTCGCCGACGGAGAAGTCGGCGCGAAGGACCGTGCAGTCGGCGTGACTGAGGGATTCGTTCATGCCGCCGACGAAACCTCTTCCCCGTTGGAACTCCACGTTGATCGTGTTCGCCCCGAAGGCGACGATGACGCCGCCGTGCATCGCCTCCCAGGAGACCCAGTCCCGCTCCCGTTCGGACGCGGGCGGCGGCCCGGATTGCTCGTCGTAGCCGAATCCCAGATGCGCGACGACGCCGAGGTTCGGGTCATGGAAGGATTCGAGCCAGGCCCGGAAGCGCTCCGCCTCGATGCCCCCTTCCACCCGGTCGATGCGTCCCTTCCGAATCGTCACGCGGATCGGGTCGTCGACGATGAACGAAGGGCCACCGGCGAGGTAGACGGTCGAGTTCAGCGCGATCTTGCCCTCGACGCTCCCCTCGATCGGGCAGACATTCGCGAACGCCGTCCCGAGGCTGTCCCACTCCCCGCCCTCGAGGACGACCCCGTCCTGGGCCGCGGGCGCGCGGCCTTTGAAGGAGGCCCGGAGCTCCGAGCCGTCCGATGAGGCGATGTGGACGGTCGTCTCCCCGTCGAACAGGGATTCCGCGAAACGGGCCCGCTTCGCGATTTCCGGTCGCGGCTTCTTGCGCAGGATGTTCTCGCTCGGCATGAGGACCTGGAGCATGCGCGCGCCGCGGCGGAGAATCTTCGAGGTGGCGGGCGTGTAAAGCCACGACTGGGATGCGAGGTCGACGACGAAGTCGCTGGCGCACATCGCTTCGACCGCGCCCTTCGGAGGTTCGACGAGAGGCTTGCGGGCCGGGACACGGATCGCCGTCGGATCGACCCCGCGAAGTTGCGCCGCCGCGATGAACGCTTCGACGACTTCGTTCTCCCGTCCCGTGTCCGCGTAGATCGTCAGATCTTCCCCGTCGCGAAGGTGGCAGGCATCATAGATTTCCGCGGCCGAGGCGACGTAGTCGGACCCGTGAATCACGGAGCGTCCTCCCATGGAGCCTCTCGTGTCCGCCACCCGCCGGGAATCATTCGGCTCAGCCCTTCAGCCCGGCGTAGACGAACTTGCCTCCCCCGATGATCTTCACGTCATCCAGGTAGAAGTCCCCGCCCAAGGTCGTCAGATCGGCGTGGGCCTTCGCGTTGTTCACGCCGCCCACGCCTCCCGGCAAGCCGACGTTCGAGCCCAGCGCGACTCCCACCTTCGATCTTCGTGACGCGGCCTTCCTTGTACGTCAGCTTCGTCGGCTCGTTGCAGATGAACTGATATCCGGGGATCAGGAACATGGTCCCGTTCACGGTGACCTGGCCCTCGACCGAGTCCTCTTTCGGGAAGACGTTGCACATGCCGAGGGTCAGGCTGTCCCAGTCTCCGGGGTGGTCGACCGCCCCGAACTGCGGCATCGGTTTCCGCCCGGAGAATTCGGCCGTCAGTTCCTTCCCGTCGGTGACGAGCTTCAGGGTCTTCGCCCGGGTGAAGAGCTTCTCGCTGAGCTCGACCCGCTCCCGGACCGAGCTGATCGGGGGACGGGCGAGGATCGCGTCCTCGGAGGCGAGAATCTGGAGCATGCGCGTCCCGGAGCTCAGGACCTGAAACGTGGCGTCGGAGTACAGCCACGGGACCGAGGTCATGTCGAAGACGATGTCGGCCGCCTTCATCGCCTCGACCGCGGAGGTTGACGGATTCTCGAGGATTCGTCGCGTCGGCGAGAGCACGAGACTCACGTCGGCGCTAGTCGCCACGGCTTCTCCAAAGAACGCCTCGACGGTCGCCCGCGGCTTGTTCGTATCCGTGTAGATGACGACGGTCTCCTTCGACTTCACGAGACACGCCTCCATCGTCAATCGCGCGCTGCGCATCAAATCGGATCGACGCTGTTCCATCTCTTCCCCCGCCACGACCATCGGGCGTTCCGGTAAAGCGGTTATGGCGCCATTGGGCGGGACTCCTAACGGTCTTCGAGGCGCTCCTCAAAAAGCTTATCCGGCCAGCAAGCGTTCGAAAGCTTTCGGGGAGGACCGCATGTATCGGATGCGTTGTGTGATCCGTCACGATGGG
>VBMR01000088.1 GCA_005878325.1 Methanobacteriota archaeon
TCGGACTGTACGCAGACTCTGGGCCGATCCTCGAGGAGGCTAGGCGGTTCGTCCAAATGATCGAGGAGCGAAGCACCCTCGCCTCGCTCACCACAGCGGAGGGTCAGCGAGAAATGGGACTGGGCCACTGGAACCGCGCGGTCCGTCAATGGGAACGAGGCCTCGAGGCGCTGAAGAAAGTGGGTGACCCGGCGGACTATGTCCGGTCCGTAATCAACGTGGCGGGATTCTGCCTGGATCACGGAGACGTCGAACAGGCGGCGACGCTTCTTCGAGAGGCCAACGGCATGGCCCAGAAGCTCGCCGGGAATGCTTTGATCGACGTGATCGAGGCCTTGAAGCAACGTGTCGACGCACTCGGAGTGCGGTCATCCACGGCTCGACCGGAGACCTAGTTCGGATCCTTAGGCGGCCAATCCAGGGGCAAATCCATCGTCCTCACCTCGAGGGTCCTCGACCGCGTTGTTTCGAAATTTAAGAATATCGCCAGTTGTTCTGTTTTCCCGGGATATCGCCTGATTTATCCGTGTGGCGCGATGCTCCGCTGTGGTCGCGTTTCCGGAACCAAGGCGGGGCCATCCGTTTCACATGCACTCGATGATCCACCGTCAGCCAGACGCTATCCGGGAGGCCCTGGATCGTGTGCGGGTAAACATGCCCGACGGACTCTCGCGGCGAACGCCGCGGCTCGTTCTGACGGGATGCGGGACGTCCTTCCACGCCGCGATGTAGGGGGCCCACATCCTGCAATCCGTCGATGGACACGTGGGAGTCGTCGAGGCGATTCCGGCCTACGATTTGGTGTACGGCCCGATGCCGCGGAAGGCGACGGTCCTGGGAGTGAGCCATAGCGGCACGACAACAACGACGAATCGAGCTCTCGCCCGCGCGAAACGCGCGGGTCTGCACACGATGGGGATATGTGGGCTCCCCGGCTCCCCAATGGAGAGGATCGTGCACGAAATCCTTGTCATCGGATCGGCACGCGATCGCTCTTGGGCGAACACGATGAGTTACACGGCACAACTGACCTCATTCGCCGCACTGGCGGCCCAGCGAGGGAGAAGTTCCAATCTGCGGGGCCCTGCGGTTCGCGAGCTTCCCGATCTTGTTCGGAAAGCCCTGAAGACGGAAGGTGCGATGCGACGATCGGCGCACCGCGTCGCGCGATCCAGTCGCGTCACCTTTCTCGCGACGGGATGGGACGACATTACCGCCCTGGAGGCGGCCTTGAAAATTCGGGAGACCACCGGCTTGGTAGCGAGCGGCTACCATGCGGAGCAGTTCCTCCATGGCCCGTTCCTCTCGCTCGATCGAAAGGACTCGATCGTGTTCCTCCTGGCCCGGGAAGACCGGGCACGTGCAGGGGAGATCGTCCGAGCGCTCGCACGAACAGGGGCCGCGGTCACAACGGTGGGGGAGGCCGCGGGAGCATCGATCCGTCTTCCTCCGGCCCCTGCAACCCTCCGGCCCATCGTGTCGGTCGTCCCGATGCAGTTCCTCGCCTACTACGCGGCCCTGGCCCGGCACGAGAACCCGGACATCATGCGGTCGGATAATCCCCGATTTCGCGCGGGGATTGAGGCGCTGTTCCACTGACGGCGATGTCAGGAGGGATCCCCACGACCGTCTTTGTCTCCATGCCGTTTCGCAAAATCAGGGAAAGATGCATCCGGCCGCTCCCGTACGTTATCTGAAAACGGTTCACCTCGGACTTGTAGAGCCGCGCGGGGCGTCGCCGGCCTTCCGTTACGAAGCCGGCCTCCGAGATGAGGCCCAGCGAGACGAGTCGACGGACGCGCCGGTAGCATGCGGCGATCGGGACTCGGTATCTCGCCGCGATCGCCTGCGCGGTGAGGCTTTCCTGGTGCAACGCGATCAGGATGCGGAGCGCGTGATCGTCCAGGAGGGACCCGCCATCTCGATCGTACAGCAGGAGGTCCTCCGCGACGAGGCGGGGTCGAGGGGGTGGACCACCGCCATTCTCCGGTCCGACGAAGGCCACGAGCGCCCGATGCGCCCTCGTTGGCATAAAAGCCCTAGGGCCCGGTTATCATGATTGAGGGATGGAACATCGAGACGGACCTCGTCCGCCGACGAATCCGAGGCGCGTCACATACGTTGAGGGGTGAAAATGCTCGACGATTGTCCGGTGGCGTGCCGCGACGTCGAATGAATAAGGAAAGGGGCCGAGGGCCTCCCCCGAGTTGCCTCGGCGTGGGGTCGCGAAAACGGAGACTACTCAGCCCTTTCGCAAGAACGGAAGGCCGGTGCGCTTGTTCACGCCGACCTTACGGTTCTTCGGCATTTCGTCCATCGGCTTGCCGCTCTTCGGCTTCCGCTTGCTGAAGAAGTAGATCGTCACTTTCGGTCCCTTCTTCAGTTTCACGTCTCGCGAGTACAGCGTCCATCCCTGGTACGTGTACGGCATGTTTGACCTCGGGCCTCCATGCACAAGGGTCTCAAAAGCGTTTCCCTTTCCATATCATTGTCTGACAGTACGTTGAGAGTAGCTGTATTATGACCTGAAAGTAGCGCATCTTGGGCCTATGGAGGGCTCGCGACCCGCAACGGACACGAGCCTGGTGGGTTCTCGACATCACGGTTTCGTCCCGCCCTGCGGGGTCTCCCCAGAGATTCCATTCGTGAGGACGGTCCATGGAGAGGGATGCGATAATCACGGATGAGAACGAGCCGCAAGCCGTTTCCATTCCCTCGCGCACCCATCCTCCGGGACGATGGGCGTTAAGACCCACACCCTATCGGGATCGAGCCGAAACGCGAAAGCACTCCTCGGGGACCGGATGCGCCGTTCGGCTCCACGGCAACCGGCACGCCAGCCTGTTTCTCGAGACCGACACGCCATTCACCATCGAGAGCGCTTGTGTCGTCGTTCGCTTTGAATACGGCCGCCGTATTGCGGGCCACGTGAGCGGAAATCTCTCGGACCTGGAAGGGCGACTGGGACCGGGTCAGATCTTGTTCGGCGATGCGATTCCACCCCGATATCGATCCGACGCGTTCCGCGCCCATCGCGGTTCTCGGTTGGCCGAAGCCGTCGCCCCTCCCGCGGCGGTGGTCTTCCCGCAGACCGCGGAGGACGTGGTGACCGTCGTCCGTTTCGCCGCAGCCGCAGGCTTCGCGGTGGTCCCGTGGGGCGGCGGGACCGGTCTCATGGGAGGCGCTCGCCCCTCCGGAGATTCCATCTTGATCGATTTCCGCCGGATGCGGCGGATTCGGGCGATCGATCGACGGTCGTGCACCGCAACCGCGGAGGCGGGAATCGTCCTGGAGGACCTGGATCGACGCCTCCGCCGACGGGGTCTCACCCTGGGGCATGATCCGTGGTCCCGCCCCCGCGCAACTGTGGGCGGGGCGATCGGAACGAACGGTCTCGGATACGCCGCGTACCTGCGAGGGACGATGGGCGACCAGGTCCTCGGACTCGAGGCGGTCCTCACCGACGGCACACTCCTCCGGACGCGGGCTGTCCGCCGGTCCACGACCGGGCTCGACCTGAAGCGGCTGTTCGTCGGGACGGAAGGGACGCTCGGCCTCGTGACTGCGGCGACGCTCCAGGTCTACCCGATCCCGGAGAAGGAGGAGATCCATGCCTTTCGACTCCCCGATTTTGCGACGGGACTCGACGCCTTGTCCCGCATCTACGATGACGGTCTGGTGCCCAGCGTGATGGAATTCGAAGAGACCTTCGAGGCGTCGGGCCTCCCGTGGCGGTCTGAGCCCGGCCCGCCCGAACTCTTTCTGGGATTCGTGGGACGCCGAGACGTCGTGGCGGCTTCCTGGCGAGTCGCCCGGAGACGATTGCGGGCCGCGCGGGCCACCCCGCGTCCCGACCGAGAGGCCCGGGAATACTGGCGCGGGCGGCACGACATCATTTTCATGCACGATGAGGCCTCCCCCGGTGTGACACGGGCAGACCTCGCCCTCAAGGACACGATTTTCGATTATGTCCACGTGGCCCTCCCGCGTTCGAAGATCCTCGCGTTTCGCCGCGCGGCCCTGTCAATCCTCCGTCGGCACAAGGTGACGCCGATCGGCTTCGGCCTCTGGACCCAACCGGAACTCGTCTCCGTCGAAGTCGTCCGACCGGTTGCCGGCCACCGTGCTCGCGCGCAAGCGGCGGTCGCTGCCGCGATTGACGAGGCGATCCGGCGGGCGCACGCCCTCGGAGGTTCCATGGAATACGTCCACGGCGTGGGCGTGAAGCTCGCGCACCTGCTCGGCGACGAGCTCGGCGCCGGTCGGGAGGTGGATCGACGGATCAAGGAGGCGCTCGATCCTCGCCGCATCCTGAACCCAGGAAAGCTCGGTCTATAAAGACCGTCGCGCTCAGATTCAAGCTCCCTCCGGCTCTCTTTTCGAAACGTCTCATTTTCCTCGGGCTTCTCCTCCTTTTCGTCGGAGCGGTTGTGACCGATTCGAGTAGGATGACGCAGGTTCCAGGAGAGTCGCAGGCCGATTTGGCCGCACGCGCGGATCGGGGGGCTGTCGTAGGACCCGCGTTTGCGCATGCCGGGATGTTCCTCTTCGTCGTCGGGTTGCTCGGCGCAGCGGTGTACTTCGAGGACCTGGACGTGTTCGCTCGGCTGTTCTTGATGATCCTCGCGTTCGTGTCGGTGCTGCTGATCCTCGCCGGCTCGACGACAATCTTCGGCCATCCGTAGCTCGGAGGGAGATCGATGACAGGATTCGGCGAGAAACTTTGGGACATGGGCCAGTCGCCCGGGCAGCACCTTTCCGTCCTAGTCGTCGGGCTCGTCTCACTTCTCACCGGACGGCTGGCCACGGCGATGCTGCCCGCGGTAGGCAGCGGTGGCGCCCTTGCCGCGATGACGATGGTCGCGCTCGTGCTCAGCGGGATCGGCGTATTCTTCGTCGCGCTCGCGCTGTTCCTCGGCGCTTACACGGCGTCCGGGGACTCCTGGACGACGACGGTCTGGAGGATCGCGCAGCTTCTTGCGGCCGTCCTGGTCCTCGTCTTCCTGATCTGAAGGCGGACGGGGAACTCGGGCGGCGCGGAGAGGCGACTTCCTTTCCTTTTCCCAGGTTCGTTGGTTCGGGACCCCTCGCGCGGAAGGACCGCTCACCTTCCTCGAATCGGACGACGAGCACGATTGTGGGAGGTCCGGCTCGAAGGGCTTATCCCGATGACCGCCCTGCCCGCGGCGGATGGACACGAGCGAAATCCTCGACCTCTCCCTCGCCCTCGCAAAGCAGTCCGAGGTTCCGGCCGACACCACGATCAACGTACCCGCGAAGGACGTGCACCAGGCCCTCTTCGGGATCGATGTCGATCCCGCGGACCTCCTGCTCGCGAAACAAAAGGGATACGACCTGGTGATCGCGCACCATCCCACCGGGGGAAGCGCCGTCCTCGAGTTCCCGAAGGTCCTCTCGAAGCACGCGGATATTCTGGTCCGGCATGGGGTGCCGAAGGCCGCCGCCCTCGAGGCGGTCCGAGAACTCCAGGACGAACGCGAACCGCGCGCTCACGCGGAGAACTACGACCACTTGCCCTCGGTCGCGCGGCTGATCGGAATCGGCCTGATGTGCATCCACAATCCCTGTGATGAAATCGGCCGACGGATCATGGACGAGACGTTGAAGGCACGGCTGCCGCCGAAGCCCCGCGTCCAGGATGCGATTGACGTACTCCAATCCATGCCCGAGTTTCGAGCCGCGAAGACGCGCATCGTCCAGCGGATGGGGAAACCCGAGAATCCACTCGGCAGCTGGGCCGTCCACCACGGAGCGGGGACGAACGGCGGAGTTCCCGTGGCCCGCGCCGCCTTCGACCACGGGATCGACACGGTTTTCTACATCCACATTGATGCGGGGGCCCTCCGGCGGTTGGGGGAAGTCTATGGCCGCGAGGGTGCGAAGAACCTCGTGGTCACGGGCCATCTCGCTTCCGACAGCATCGGGATCAACGTGCTCGTGCGGGAATTGCGCGGCCGGGGGATGCGCGTCCACCGTTGACGCCCTTGAAGGACATCGATGACGTCGCCCTCTTGTTCCTGGCGCAGATCGGATACATCCCGAAGGGGTACGACCCGAAGACGGACGCCTCCAGCGTCCGGGACTCCGTCCCGTACCGGCTGTTCGTCGAATGCCTCCTGGGTCGGATGGACAAGGGATGGACGGTGGAGCAGCTCGCGGCGAAACTCAAGACGACGAAGGCGACGATCTACCGGCATATCAACAAGCTCAAAGAGATGGACCTCCTGGACGAGGTGAACGTGAACGAGCGGGGCACGGTCCGGAAGGGATACCGCATCCGGTACGGAAATCTCTCGAAGGCGTGGAACTTCGTCGAATCGAACGTGGAGATCGCGATGGAGAACTATCGAAAGACCGTGGACCATCTCGCGAAGCTCGCGGAGCAACGGAGGTGAGGCGGTGCCGGAGGACATTGTCTCGTTGACGAAGGGGTCGCGGTACCGGATCGAATCGATGGAGACGCGCGACCGCACGAAGGTCACGAAAGGGCTGTTCCGCGGGTATGCGACGATCGGCACGGACGACGCGGTCGTGATCGAGCTGGACGAGAGCCATCAGGAGATGAAGGGCAAGCTCCGCCTGATCCCCCTGCACGTCGTCCTCGCGGTCGACGTCTTGGAACACGTGCCGGGCGACGCCCCGAAGGTCGAGAAACACGGGACGATGTACGGTTGAATCCCTCCGAAAAGGTTCATCCCCTCCCGAGCGATATCATTCCCATGGCCCCCGCCCACGCCGCGGTCCCCGAGGTCCGGTCCCCCCGGGGATGGCTGGGCCTTGCCTTTCTCGGCGTCTGGTTGTATCTGGTTTCACAGCTGCTCCGGATCTTCCCGAACGGGATTGCGAACTCGTTCGACATCACGCCCGCTGAGGCGCTGCAGGCCCTCGCGATCACCTCGGGCCTGGGTCAGCTCGTCCTGTTCGCCGGACTGACCTCGGCCCTGTGGCGGGCGAACCGGGCGGCGGGATTGTCCGAGTTCAGCGTCCGTGGTCTGGCCCTGGGTGCTGCCGGCGTCGCGATCTTCTCCTTCGTCGAGATCGCGCTGTTCCTGGACTGGATCGGAGTTGCGGTGGAACCCCTCAGCCTGGTGCGGGGGACCGGGGCCCTCGATGCAGGAGCCATCGGAGGAACCGCGTTCGTGTTCGCCGGACTCGCCTCCCTCGGGTTCGGGTTGTCTCGCGCGATCGACTTGTTCGGTCGAGCTCAGCGGCAGTCGGTCCGGAGCCCACCGGAGGCCGTTCGATCGGCTCCGGGATCGGAGGAGACCGCCTGACCGTCGCGGCCGGGAATCAGACCTCTTTCTTCGAAGCACTCGTCGACGCTTTGCAACGGAAACGACCCGAATCGAAGGACGCGCTCCAGCGGGTCAAGTTGGACGTCGCCCGCTCCCATGGCCTCGCGGGCCTTCCCGCCGATTCCGCGGTCCTCGCGCATGTCCCGGCCTCGATGCGGGAGGACCTGGTCGACCTCCTGCGGGTGAAGCCGGCCCGGACCGCGAGCGGCGTCGCGGTCGTGACCGTGATGACGGCCCCCCACGCGTGTCCTCACGGGGTCTGCACGTTCTGCCCGGGAGGCCCCCACCTTGGGACTCCGCAGTCCTACATGGGCTCCGAGCCCGCGGCTCAGCGGGCAGCCCGGCATGACTACCACCCGAAGACGCAAGCCGCCGACCGCATCCGTGCCTTGCGGGCGATCGGACACGACACGGACAAGGTCGACTTGATCGTCCTGGGCGGGACCTTCACGGCCCTCGATCCCTCCTACCGCGAGTGGTTCGTGAAAGGGTGCCTGGACGGCCTGAACGGGTTCGAATCTTCGACCCTGGAGCAGGCCCAAGACGCGAACGAGTCCGCTGCCTCGCGGTGCATCGGCCTCACGATCGAGACGAAGCCGGATTGCTTCCTTGGCTCCGAGGTCGAGGAGGCCCTCTCGCTGGGGACGACCCGCGTCGAACTCGGGGTGCAGTCGACCCATGATGACATCCTGGCAGCGGTTCACCGCGGCCACACGGACGCACAGACCCGCGAGGCGATGGGCCGCGCGAAGGGCGCGGGCCTGAAGGTCGGGGTGCACATGATGCCCGGCCTTCCGGGAGCGAATCCCGATCGGGACTTCGAGTCGTTCCGGCTCCTGTTCGAGGATCCCGCCTACCGGCCCGACTTCCTCAAAATCTATCCGACCCTGGTCCTCCCGGGCACGGCCCTTCATGGCCTCTGGAAGAGGGGGCGCTACACTCCCCTGGGGACCGAGGAGGCCGTCGAATTGATCGCCCGGGTCAAGGCGATCGTCCCGCGGTGGTGTCGAATCCAGCGAGTCCAGAGGGAAATCGGGGCGCCGGACATCGCGGACGGCGCGAAGCGGGGCGACCTGCGGGTCCTCGCGAAAGAGCGGCTGCGGTCCTTCGGCTTGGACTGCCACTGCGTCCGATGCCGCGAGGTCGGCTTCCGCGGCGTCGCCCCCCGCCCGGATGCCCTGGCGCTCCTGCGGACCGACTATGAATCTTCCCGAGGGTCCGAGGTGTTCCTGAGCATCGAGGACCCGGGGCTCGATGTGCTGGTCGCCTACCTCCGCCTGCGGATCGACGGGCGGCTCGCGACGGTCCGAGAGCTGAAGGTCTTCGGCCGAATCGTCCCGATCCATGGTCCCTCGGGGGACCGGTGGCAGCACCGCGGTCTCGGCCGACGATTGATGGGGGAGGCCGAACGGATTGCCGAGCGAGAGTTCTGCGCCCGGCGGATGCGGGTCACCGCGGGAGTCGGAGTGAGAGAATATTTCCGCTCTCTCGGATACGGCCTGGAGCGGCCCTACATGGCCCGGGCGCTGTAGTCACCCGGCTTCCTTGATCCAACCGAGCCGTCGTTTCTTCGTCGCCTCGACGTCGGCGGCGTTGCGGAAGTCCGATTCCGCTTCCGCGAGGTACTCGACCGCAAGTCGGAGGCCCTCCCGCGTCGGTGCCTTCACGTCGACCCCCGCTCGATTCGCCTCGAAGGATCCGACCCTCGCGTCCGCGTCTGAAAGCATCGACTTCGCGAGGGCCAAGAACGTCGCCTCGACATTCTCCCCCGTCTTCGCAGAGCTGAGGAAGCCTTGGGTCTCGAACGTCTCCGAGAAATACTCGAGCACCTCCGCCACCTCCCGCCGGGAGGATGCGAGGTCCACCTTGTTTCCGACGAGAACGGACTGGATCGGCCCCGCGATTTTCGTGAGGTGGGGAAGCCAGTATTTTTCGAGGCTCGTGACCGTCTCCGAGCGCGTGACGTCGTAGACGAGGAGGGCGCCCTTCGCGCCCTGGAACGCGCTCTCTTGGATCCCTTTGTAACCCTTCTGCCCAAGGACATCCCAAATCATGAACGTCAGGTCGGTCGCCCGACCGGGGGACTCGAGCCGGAGGTCCTTTTTCGTCACCTTCGTGCCGATCGTCGTGATGTACTCGTCGGCGAACTTGTCCACGACGAACCGGCGGATCAGGCTGGTCTTCCCGACCGCGCCGTCGCCGAGGAGCAATATCTTTCGCTTGATTCGATCGTCGACCATCGCGAGGCCGCCCATTCCTCGGGCAGTCCGAGCGAAGTGGCCGCGAGTCGGACCGTGGAGCGCGAGATCCGCGCCCCGACCGATGCCTCGACGAACGGAGATTGTACCCGGAGCCGTCGAAGCGCTTCGAGGACACGAGGATCCGATCGTTGCGGCCCAAATCCGGAGAGCCACAATTTCTCCGGGGCCCGTTCGTGGGCGGCGTAGAGGGGAAGAAAGGTCAGGAGCGCTTTCGCGGAAAGGCTAGGATTCTCCGCCCTCGCCCGCTTCAGAATCCGCTCGGTCCGTCCGGCGTTCAGTTCCTCAATTGTGACGCGGTAGTCGAGGTATTGCCTCGCCGCGTTCGCAGCCCGGAGATCCTCGGATTCGGCCGAACCGGCGACAACGCACTCGAGGTCGCAGCGCTTCCGAGCCACCATGGCCACGACCGTGGAACACAGGCCGCCGGAGTACGCCAAGGCGACCCGCAACTGCCCGGCGACGAGTTCGGCGACGCGGTCTTCGAGACGTTGGACGAGGGCCGCGGCACGCAGCGTCTCCCCATGATCAAGCGGCAAACACGGCCTCGCCGGAGAGCAGGCGGGCGAGCAATCCGGAGAGCTCCGCCTCGGCCACCCGGATCTGTTTTTGCGAGTCGCGCTCCCGCACCGTCACCCCTTTTCCCTCCAGGGTCTCATGGTCCACGGTCACCGAAAACGGCGTCCCAATCTCATCCATCCGGGCATAGCGACGTCCGATCGATCCGGAGTCGTCGTAGAAAACCACCAGCCGCTTCCTGAGCGCCGCGTACACCGACTCTGCCTTTTCCGGAAGCCCGTCTTTGTTGACGAGCGGGAACACCGCAGCCGGGACTGGGGCGAGCCGCGGCGGGAGACGCAAGACGATTCGATCCGTCTTCTGGTAGGACAAGTCGAGGAGCGCCCATGCGTTTCGGTCGACGCCAAACGAAAGTTCGAGGACATGGGGCACGAGCTTCCGGGACCCGAACGTGACGGACTGCTTGACGTGCGAGCCGGCCTCGTGCCCCTTCAGGTCGTGGTCCGTGCGGTAGTGGACGCCGCCGACTTCTTTGAAACCGCCGAGGCTCTCCTGTCGGACCTGGATGTCGAAGTGGATCCGGTTGTAGAAGGCCCGTTCCTTCTCGTCCAGCTCGGCGAAGCGGAAGGCCTCCCGCGGAACGCGGAGCGCGTCGAGGTAGAAGCGCTGCACCTGCACGAGGTGCCACACGTACCAGGAGGGCAACCCGCGGGCCACGAAGTCTTTCGCGGGGAGATCGTGGGCTCCGCGTTCGTTTTTCTCGTCTGCCCAGGCGACCCGGACGGGGATCGAGGAGAGTTCGCCCAAGGGCACCAGGTCCCCGAATGTCTCGGGGTCGAAAAAAATCTGGAGCTCCGCCTGGAGGAACTCCCGCATCCGGTACGCCCCCTGCCGGGGGCTGATCTCGTTCCGGTAGGCGCGCCCGACGATGGCGAGCCCCATCGGAAGCTTCCGTCGGAGGGCCTCGAACTCTCGCTTGAAGTTGAGGAAGACACCCTGCGCGGTCTCCGGCCTCAGGTACGCGTGGTCCTTCCCGGTGGGACCCACACCAACGGGGAACATCATGTTGAAGGGGCGCCCCGGACCGAGGACTCCTCCGCAGTTCGGGCAGCGGACCTTGAGGTCGCGGATGCGGGTGTCGATCTCCTCCGCGGTGAGGCCTTCGTGTTCCTCATGGGTCGCGGCCTCGAGAAGATGGTCTCCGCGGTACGATTCGCCGCACCGGGTGCAGGTGACCAGGATGTCCGTGAAGTGCTCCACGTGGCCCGAGGCTTGGAGGGCCGCCTCCGGGAGGATCGTCGTGGTATCGATCAGATAGTAGTTGTCGCTCAATCCGAGGAACGTCTCGATCCAAAGGTCCTCCCACCGCCGGCGGAGGAGGACTCCGTTGTGGCCGTAGTCGTAGAACCCGGCGAACCCGCCGTACAGGTCGACCGCGGGCCAGAGGAATCCCCGGCGGACGGACAGGGACGTCAGGTCTTCATAGGAGGCCATCGCGGTCCGGAAAGAAAGGAGGCGGGGATAAAGGATGGGGTGGCCCCTCGAGACATCAC
>VBMR01000089.1 GCA_005878325.1 Methanobacteriota archaeon
ACGCGGTCGTTGCCGTGCGTGATCGGCAGAATGTACTCCTCCGTCGTCGGGCAGAAGAGGCTGTACTCCACCGCAGACACGATCTCCGGGTTCCACGTCACGTCGTTCCGGGCGAGGTAGTCGTACAGGTTCAGGAGGCCGAACCGCTCCTTGTATTCCGGCTTGATCTTCATCTCGCCATCTTTGCCGGTCAAGCCCTTGAACATCTCGTTGACCGGATGGGTCGCGTCCGTCCGCGGCTCCTTGATCATCGTCTTCGTCACGATCCGCTTCCGGAAGATCGCGGGATGTGGCCCGCCGCGCTTCTTCCCGAAGGGGCTGCCCGTCTCCCGCGGCGCCGCCCAGGGATTGAAGTCGGGAGGCACCCAGTCCTCCAGGATCGCCTTGAAGGTCGCGGCGATCCGCTCGTTCGGGAACATCTCGCTGTACGCCTTGCCGCTCTTCTGCCAGGCATCGTTGTACTTCCCGAGGAACAGGTCGACGCCTTTGTCGTAGAAATTGAAGGACCCGAACACCTGGTCGAACTTCACCATGCCGTAGAAGAAGTTCCAGCCGATGTCCCGCTGCACCGCCCGCAGGAATTCGCCCACAGGCATATGGTACTCGCCGCCCGGATAGTGGACGACACAGAAGTACGCGTTCCGCTCGAACGTGTATTGTCCGAGGCGGAAGGTCTTGTAGCCGAGGTCGTTCGCCTTCCCCGATTCCACCAATTGCTGCGTCTCAATGACCATCGTCATTCCTCCGTGAGGCAGATCTCTTTCCAAGCGTACGTGACCCAGGGACTGTGCTTCGTCTGCAGGAGCGCGAGGGACTTCTTGGCGGCCTTCATGCGGTACGCGACGCGGGCGGGGAGGGACGCGAGGCTGCCGTCGCGGAGGACCATGGAGCCCATCTCCGTCCCCTTCACGTCCTTGTGGGGCCCCTCTTCGATCGGCTCCCGCGGCTCCCGGTACTCGATCGTCATCTCGCCCTCGACCAGGACGACGTACTCGTCATGGGACATGTACCACCATCGATCGTCGGCGCCTTCCGCGCGGAAGCACGCGAGGACGTAGGGCCCGTTCTTGCCGACCGCCACGCGATCGTAGGCCTTCGGCCACGTGGCACCGATCTCGAAGATGTTCGACATCGCGTAATTGAGCGGATTGTCGTTGATCAGGAGCAGGTTGCCTTTCGTGTACTTCTTCATGCTCCCCGTCTGGACCATCGAGACCCTCCAGGCCCTCAACGCCGGCGGCGGTCTTGAACGTTGTCCCTCGAATTTCGGATCGCGCGTGTCGCTCCCCCTTACCTTTTATTAATCGCCTGCGCGCTCGCGGCAATTCGTGGGGACGATTCCAGGCCGGTCCCGCCTCGTGGTCGCCCAAGAAAACCTACGGGGGTTCCGCGGCCTCACCGTGGATGGATACGGCGCGCTACTACAAGGCGGCCCTGACGAGCTCCCGAAGGTCCTCGGACGTCTCCTGTCGGACCACGGAAAGCCCGCCGAGCCAACCGTCCGGGATGCATGGCGAAAGGCCCTTCGCACTCAGTTCGCGGCGGATCCATTCATCGCCTTCCGCGAGGTCCATCGGCTCGTGTTCCAGGACCTGTTCCGTCGATTCGCGATTCAAGCGGATCTCGATTCCTGCATCGATGAGGCGTTCGATGAGTATCGCGGTGTGGAGGCCTATCCGGAGGTGTCGTCGGTCCTCCGGGAACTCGAACCGGACGTCCCCATGGCGGTCGTCTCGAACATGGACACGGCGATCCTGCTGGAGGCCTTGCATCGCAACGGGCTATCCTTCACGTTCGTCGTCGCCTCGGAGGAGGAACAGCGGTACAAGCCCCACGCCTCGATCTTTCAACGGGCGATCCGGTACCTGGGGTTGCCGCCCGCGAACATCGTCCACGTGGGCGATTCCTACCACGAGGACGTCGTGGGAGCGACATCGGTCGGGATGGGCGCAGTCCTGATCAACCGGAGCGGCGCTCCCGTCCAGGAATCCCACCAATCGATCCGTGTGATCCGCGACTTGCGGGAACTGCCGAAGCTCATCCGGCAATCGTGGAGCTGACGCGATTCCGCGGCCCTACCAAGCGGCTTCGAGAATCTCCAATGCGCCTTCCCTGGTCACCGGCCGAGGATTCGCTTGCACGGACCGGCTCGAGAGGGCCGCCTCCGCGACCGAGGGCAGGTCGGTCTTCGGGATGCCAAGAAGGCGAAGCCGGGTCGGCAGCGAGAGCGCACGGACGAGATCCGCGACCGCATCGCACACCTTCTCGCCAACGTCGGCGCCCCGGGCCTCGAGGCGGAGGGGCCGTGCCAAATCTCGGTACACCGCGCCGGCCACGGGGAGATTGAAGCGCATTGCGTGGGGCAAGATGATCCCGTTCAGGACTCCGTGGGGCGCGCGGTACCGTCCGCCGAGGACGTGGCACAAGCCATGATGGACCCCCATGCCCACCTTGGCGAGGACGAGGCCCGCCTCCATCGAGCCCTCGAAAAGGCGGTAGCGGTACAGGAGGGTGCGGGGCTCCCGGACCGCGAGCGGCAAATCCCCGATCAATCGACCCGCCGCACGAAGGCTCATCGACCGATCCGCATCCGTCGCCCCCTTGGCGTACAGCGCCTCCACGCAGTGCGCGAGGGCATTCACTCCGGTCGACGCGGTCAGATCCGCAGGAGTGTCGAGGGCGAGCTCCGGATCGTAGAGGGCGAGTCGCGGGCGGACCGGGTCGCTCCGCAGGACGGACTTGCGGCCCTGATCGAGGTCCGTCGTCCCAAAGAACGGGGTCACCTCGGACCCGGAGTACGTCGTGGGGATCGCCGCGACGATGGCCGCGGGGGAGGCGGCGTCGCGGGATTCGAACAGGCGAAACGCCGCGGCCTTCGCGGTGCCGATCGGACTCCCGCCTCCGAGTCCCACGAGCACATCCGCGCGGCGGGAGCGGGCATCTTGGACCAGCTCGTCGACCGTCTTGTCGGGGACATGGGGCCGGGAGCCCGCATACGTGCCAACGAGCGCGTCCCCGAGGGCGCGGCGGACCCGGTCTCCGACGGAACCCGTTGCGAGGGTCGATCCCGTGACGACGTACGCGCGCGTCGCTCGCACGCGAACGAGGAGAGCGCGAAGCCGGTCGACGGCGCC
Source organism: Methanobacteriota archaeon (assembly GCA_005878325.1). Classification (GTDB taxonomy): domain Archaea; phylum Thermoplasmatota; class Thermoplasmata; order RBG-16-68-12; family RBG-16-68-12; genus RBG-16-68-12. The sequence continues at coordinate 3,135 of VBMR01000089.1, forward strand.
AGCGCCGAGGACGATGAGCGTCTCGCCCTCCGGACGCTCCACGAATGGCATCGCCGTCTTCGAGGCCCGCATCGCCGTGCCGCCCCGATGGAACCCACGGCCATAAGTCCTGCCCCGGGGCCAACACGCGCGCACCGCAAAGGACGTAATGCCTTCTCTCGAAGATTAAATACGAAACGACTCGATGCCCTGCCCATGTGGGAGAGGAAGAATCGACAGGTCACGTTCTCATCTAGGATTTTGGTTCTCGTCACCGCCGGTTGCCTGCTGCTGGTCCTCGGGCTCGCGCCCCCGGCCACGGCAGCCGCGACGGTGTCGGTGAAGGTGGGGGGCGTGTTCACGGGACCGCCGCTGGCTCAGGGCGGAGTCGTGTGGTTCAACGGGTACGATCAGGACACGATCGTGATCCGCCCGGGCGACACCGTGCAGTGGAAACTCGTCGGTGGGATCCACACGGTCACGTCCACGGAACCCAAGAACACGACCGCGTGGGCCTTCGACTCCAGCCCGTCCTTCCCCGTCGAGGCGGCCCTCGGCGATTTGTCGCCGGGCCGACTCCTGGCGCCCGGTTCCGTGTACCAGGTGGACACGAGTTCCTTGTCTCCCAGGCCTTCCGGCCGGAGAATGTCTCGGTACCCCGGAACACGATCGTCCGATGGTCGCTCACGAATCCCACGGAGCCGCACACGATCACGGGGGTGAATTCGACCGGTATCGTGTGGGACTCGAGTCCGCTCATCGTCAGCGCCCCGCCCGTCATGGGGGCGCCCCTCCAGAAGTCGGTGTTCAACTGGACCTTCGAAACGGAAGGGACCTTCACGTACTTCTGCAAACTCCACGCGTACAAGATCGGGAGTTCGTGGGTCGGGATGACGGGGACCGTGATCGTCGAGCGGTCTCCGACCGAGGCGGTAAACGGTCTCTCTCCGCTGACGTACGCGGGCTTGGGCATCGGGATCGTCGCCCTGCTCATCGGACTGGGCGCCATGGGCCTCTCGCGTCGAAGAGGTGGGGGCGGAACGCCTCCTGCAAATCCCTAGGGCTTCCCTCGAAGCCCGAGCGTGAAGAGAAAGGCCGAAGCGCTCACCGACCAAGGAGGGCGTTATCGGAGTCGGTCAGTCCGGTGGACCGCCCGGCGAGGTGGCGATGGACCCATCCGCCCGGACCCCAGATCGCTCGGTATCCGATCAACGCGACCGCACCAATCCCACACACCGCGAGGAGGGCGAGCAAGACGACGATCCAGGGAGGCACGAGGGCCGGCGACCCGGAAGGCAACCAAGACTGGTCCATTTGCAGGGGAACGAAGACGACGAGGGCGAGGACGCCGACTCCGAAGAGATACCGGAACAGCTCGCGAAAAGTCCATTCGGTCCACCCAAGCTCGCTGTGCCGCCGGAACCGGTTGGTCCTCCAACTCGCGTGCCAGGCCCCCGATCCGGGTAGTGCCAGGCGGCACTTTAGGCAAAACACGTAATAAGGGGCCGCCTATCCCGCCCCTTGGAAACGGGGGGACGTCATGGAGCCGTCCAGCATTCCAGAGCCCGAAGCGAAACCGCTCGTCGAAACGAAGAAGCGCACGATGTCGCGGACGGTCGGCGTGATCTTGGTCGCGATCATCGTGATCCTGTCCGGGGCTCTCGCCTTCGTCTCGTGGCGACTGCTTTCGCCCGCCGCCCCGCCACCGACGGGGACCTTCTCGGTCGAGTCGCTCCGACCGACGGGCGTGGAAGGACAACCCGTGCAGTTCGTCGTTTCCAACCTGCACCAAGGGGCCAGGGCGCGGGTGTTCCTGGGCGATGGCCAGGTGCGAGAAACGTCGGATCCGGACTTCAACTACTCGTACAGCACGCCGGGCAACTACCTGGTTTGGGTCCAAGAGTTCGATCCCGCGACGAGGACCGTCCTCGCGGACTCCGCCTCCTCGCTGTTCCGCGTGACGATCGTCCCCGATGTGCCGTTCCAACTCAGCCAATTCGTCTCGGTTCCGGCGATCTTCTTCAACACCACGCTGAACCCCAGCGCGCCCGTCGCGGCCGTGAATTCCAAGATCTTCCTCTTCGGTACGTACACGGACATCGCTCAGTTGTTCACGAGTTCGAACAGCCACCACGACAATGCGACGAACATCACAGATACGGAGACGGTCAGCGTCGTGGTGGATCACTACGTCTGGGACTTCGCGAACGGTCAAACGATGACGGTCCCGGCGGACCCCGAGTCGGCACCGGTGACGAATCCGGTGAACACGACCTACGCCTCCACGGGCTTGTTCTCTCCCACCCTGACCTTGGTCACCGCGGAGATCCTCACCACGACGATCTACAATGGCACTTCGAACATCACGCTCACAAACACGGAAACGATCAATTCATTCAGCGTGACCCTTGGAACGACGGTCGCCGTGGGCAGCTTCGGAATCGCGAGGTTCCGCGGCGTGGTCCCGTCCCCGAACGTCCTCACGGAACTCGTCAACTCGCCCGGAGGTCCGTTCTCCTTCGATCCCCAGATCGCGTACGACACGACCTCGTTCGAAGTCGTCCTGAACACGCAGGGCACGCTGCTCTTCTACAACGCAAGCAGTACGACCGTCTGGTTCCCCTATCTGGCGCGAGAAGTCCCGACCGTCGCGAATGGGGGCATCACCGGGAACTTCACGACCTACACATTCCATCTCCGGCCCAACGTCGCCTTCTCGAACGGAGATCCGATCACCGGCTACGACGTCTGGTACACCGCCATCCGGTGCATGCTCTTCCAGGGCGGCCACCCGGGGACCGCGGATTGGATCCTGAGCCAATACCTGATCCCGCGGGGCGCGCCCGAGTATTTCAAACCGTTCGACCCCATCGTGAATGACACGAACAAGGTCATCGCATTCGCCGCAATCAACCGCGCGGTCACCTATGACAACGCCACGAATTCGGTCACCTTCCACTTGGCCAACTCGACCGCGCCGTCCCTGTTCTTCACCGCGATTTCCGACACGCTGGGCATGGGAGTCCTCTCCGCGGCGTGGCTGAAGAGCGTGGACGCCGGGATCACCTTCACCCCGGATGGGTTCCTCGCGTACGAGGAACAGTCGCGCGAGGGGAGCTACAACGCGCAGGTTCAATTCCACCCGATCGCGTCGGGACCGTTCGAGATCAACACGTATGTCCCGTCGACGGCCGTCGTCCTCACGCCGAACCCACACTTCCCGGGCATCCCGGACATCCCGAAGCAGAACAAGACGGTCATCATCGACTGGGTCTCTTCCCCCGCGGTCGCGTACCAGCTGTATGTCAGCGGTCAGGGCGACATCGTGACCCTGCTGCCGCCGCCGTACTACCAACAGCTGAACCGAACCCTCGTGCCCGCGCAGCAGACCGTGATCCACGGGCCGTTCCCGTCCATCACGGAGTTCTTCGACGTCTTCAACGTGAACATCAACACCGCCTTGATGCCCACGTACTTCGGCAGCTCCTTCTCGATCCCGTCCGACTATTTCGCGAACCCGCTCGTCCGGAAGGCGTTCGCGTACGCCTTCAATTACAGCAATTACGTGAGCCGGATCCTCGGGAACGACATCTACGGATTCGACTTCGGCAGCTCGTATTGCGGCGTGATCGTCGAGGGGCTGCCGTACCACGTCCCCCCGAGCAGTCTCGTGGGGTGCCCGACGTACGACCTGGCGATGGCCACGTCGCTTATGCAGCAGTCGGGACAATACAACACGCCGGTGAACTTCCCGATCGTCATCCCGAGTGGCGTCACGACGGACTTCACGTCGTCCATCGCTTTCGCACAAGCGCTGGCCCTCGTGGACCCGAACATTCAGATGACGCCCGTCTACCTGAACTTCGAGACGATCCTGGGGCTCTCGGTGCCTGGCCAGAATCCGATGCCGATCTACTTCCTCGGATGGATCGCGGACTACCCGTACCCGTCCGACTACACGGACGCGATGTACCTCGAGGGAGGCACGTACCCGGGCGCGAACGGCTGGGACCGGCCGTACCTGAATGGCCTCGCAGCCGCCCATCCGACCCAGACGGCCCTGTACAACACGCAGGCGTCGGCCTTCTCGAACCTGACAAACCTCATCAAGGCGGCCGACACGGAGACGGACCCGACGAAGGCGGCTCAACTTTACGGTCAGGTCGAGCAGACCGCCGTGAGCCTGTACATGTACGTCTTCATGTACCAGGCGAAAGGCTTCTGGATCGTCAAGCCGTACATCTCGCCGTACCGAGACGACTGGGGCTATCAGCAGAACCCGACGATCGGGGCCGGTGCCGACTCGTGCTTCTTCTGGTGGGTTAAGGGGTAACCTTTTTCTACCCTCCCCTCGTGCTTCGGAGCGACTCTCGTGAAGCTGTGGGTCTACGTCGTGCGGCGGCTCATCCTCCTGGTCCCCACGATCCTGGGCCTGACGTTCCTCGTCTTCGCCCTGGAGCACCTCGGCGGAACGGCCGTCTTTCTGGCCCAGTACATCAACCCCCATCTCACGGGGACGGCCCGGCAGAGGCTCGTCGAAGAGCTCACGCTACGGTTCCACCTGAACGAACCCGTCTTCGTCCAGTACTTCTACTGGCTCGGGGCGATTTTCCAGGGGGATTGGGGGACGTCGACCACGATCGGACAGCCCGTGTCGACGGGCTTCCTCTGGTTCATGCCGAACACGATCCTGCTCACGGCCCTGGCATCGCTCTTCACGTGGATCGTCTCCGTGCCGATCGGAGTCTATTCGGCGTCCCGGCGGGATTCGATCCTCGACCAGGGCGTGCGCGTCGCGACCTTCACGCTGTACTCGATGCCCGTCTTCCTGATCGGCTTCGCCCTCTTCCTGACGCTCGGGACCTCCTGGCACCTGCTTCCATCGCACGGGAACGTCGACGACCAGCTCCTGCCGACGATTCCGGATTCCTGGTTCGATCACAACTTCTCGGTCTCGTCGCCGACGCACATCTTGGCGATCGACGCCCTCTTGCACGGAGACCTCACGATCGCCTGGAACGCAGTCCTTCAAAGAAGAACGCCCTCCTGCCCACCGTGACCTCCTACGGGTACCTCGTCTCCGGGCTCCTCGGGGGAGCCGTCGTCATCGAGGAGATCTTCACCTTCAAGGGAATCGGATGGTGGACGACGGAGGCGTTCCTGCGGGGCGACCGCGGGGTCGTGATGGGTTCGACCCTCGCGTTCGGCCTCATCCTCGTCTTCACGAGCCTCCTGCTCGACCTCCTGTATGCGTTCCTGGACCCGCGGATCCGGTACGAGTGAGCCGATGGCGACCGTCACGGCCACGAAGCGCCGATGGGACGACGTGCGGCTCTCGGCGACCGTCTTCCTCGGGAACAAGACCGCGGTCGCGGGCTTGGTCATCTTCCTCCTGTTCATCGGGGATGCGGTCATCGTCCAGATCGCTCCCGGTCTCCTCGGCGTGGACAACCCGGACTCCGTCATCCCGCCGCAGTTCACGCAGACGAACCCCGAATGCGTCGGAGCCCCGCCGGAAGCCCCTTCCTGGTCCCATCCGTTCGGCACGACGCAGTATGGCCTCTCCGGCATCGGCTGTCTGGACCTCCTCCAGCTCACGATGAAGGCGATCCGGATCGACGTGGCCATCTCCTTCTTCGTCGTCCTGACGGGGGCGGCGATCGGGACCCTGTTCGGAGTCGTGTCCGCTTACCTCGGCCGGTGGTTCGACGAGCTCCTGATGCGCGTGACCGACGTGTTCTTCTCGATCCCGTTCCTCATCCTGGCCCTCGCCGTCGGATATGTCGTCGGGCGCACGCTCTTCAACATGGCCTTGGCGCTGATCATCGTCTGGTGGCCGCTGTACGCGCGGTACGCGCGGAGTCTGACCCTGTCGACGAAGGAATCCACCTTCATCGAAGCCGCGAGGGCCGCGGGATCGGGACGAATCAAGATCATGGTCTTCCACATCTTCCCGAATGTCCTCCCTCCGATCCTCGTCCAGATCTCCCTCGACGTGGGAACGATCATCACCATCCTCGCGACTCTCGCGTTCATCGGATTCCTCAACGTCCTGGTCCCGGAGCTCGGAGTCCTGGCGAATATCGGTTTGGGCCTCGCCCCCCTCGGATACTGGTGGACCGTCATCGTCCCGGGACTCGTGATCACCGCCTTCGCCCTCGCGGTGAACCTGATGGGAGACGGCTTGCGGGACGTCATCGACCCGCGGAGACGAAGCTAGCGTGGCCGATGTCCTCTCCGTTCGAGATCTGCATGTCCACTTCCACACGCGGCGCGGCGTCTATCGGGCCCTGAACGGAGTCCATCTCGCCCTGCGCCGGGGAGAAGTGCTCGGGATCGCGGGCGAGAGCGGCTGCGGCAAGACGACCCTCGGGCTCACGACGATGGCCCTCCTCGCCCGGAACGCGGCGATTCCAGAAGGCCAGGTCATCTTCGACAACAAGGATCTCGTGAACCTCCAGCGCGAGTACGCGCAAAGGGTCGGCGACCGGTTCCGGCCGAAAGAGAACGAGCGAATCTTGCGGCGGCTCGGCAAGGCCATGACGGGGATCCGGGGCAAGCGGATCTCCATGGTCTTCCAGGAGCCGATGACGAGCCTGAATCCCGTCCTGCAGGTGGGCTTCCAGATCGCGGAGGCGATTTACCTCCAGGATCCCGCTCGGCTCGCGCGTCGGGTCCTCGCCCGATCGAAGGCGACGCCCGAGGCGATCCAAGAACTCCTCGGCGTCCTTCAGAAGACGGATGGAGACGAAGCCGCGGTCCACGATTTCGCCGCGAGCCGCGGCCTGAGGGGCCTCGAGGAAGAGGCCTTATCGATTTGGAGGCGCCGCGACATCCACGCCTCCCGCAAGGAAAAGGCGATCCGGGGCCTCCCTGGTCCTGACCTGCGGGGGGCCGAACGCAGGCTGCTCGAGACGATCGTCGCGGCGGGCTCCATCCCGCCGCGATATTCGAAGGTCCCGGTCCTGTCCCGGATCGTTCGTCGGCTTCTGATCCGCGAGGGATACCGCGCGGCCCGGGACTTGCTCACCTCCCTCGGCATCCCTCACTCGGAACGGGTCGTGCGGATGTACGCCCATGAGCTGTCCGGCGGGATGCGACAGCGGGTCGTCGTTGCGATCGCGCTCGCCAACAACCCGGAGATCATCATCATGGATGAGCCGACGAGCGCGGTCGACGTGACCGTCCAGGCGCAGATCCTGGAACTCGTGAAGCAGATCCGGACCTCCGTGAACGCTTCGTTCATCATCATCTCCCACGACCTCGCGGTCCTGGCGGACGTCTGCGACCGGATCGCGATCATGTACGCGGGACGGGTCGTGGAGGTCTCGCCGACCGAGGAAATCCTCCGCAATCCCCTGCACCCGTACACGCGTCTGCTCATCTCGGCGATCCCCACGTTGGAGGAGAGACCGGTCGAAGGGATCCCCGGAGAGGTCCCGGACATGCGATCCCCTCCCGGCGGTTGCGCCTTTCATCCGCGTTGCCCCTTCGCGTTCGAGAAATGCCCGACCCTCGTTCCGGCGAGCTTCCACCCCGCGAAGGACCAGGTCGTCGAGTGTTGGTTGTTCGAGGAGACTTAGCATGATGCTCGCGACCTTCGGCCTGTCCAAGCACTTCCCGATCCGAGGGGCCTTCCGCGCGACCACGCGTCTGCGCGCCGTGGACGACGCGAACCTCCGGATCGGATCGGAAGAGATCGTCGGCCTGGTCGGGGAAAGCGGGTCCGGCAAAAGCACGCTCGGCCGATGCCTCCTTCGCCTCATCGAACCGAGCGCGGGCGAGGTCCTGTTCGACATCCCGGACGAAACGCTGAAGGAGTACGAAGAGGCCCGGTCGAACGCCGACGCAGCCCGCGCGGCGGACATCGCGGAACGATTCTCACTCCTCCGGCGGTCGTCCTCCGAGATGCGCACCCTCCGACGGCACATGAACATCGTCTTCCAGGATCCGTATTCGTCCCTGAACCCCCGATGGAAGCTCACGGACGTCATCGCCGAACCGATGATCTCTACGCGGTTCTGCACCCGGGCGGAGGCGGACGACCGCGCGCGAGACCTCCTCCGGGAAGTCGGGCTCCCGGAGTTCTTCGAGAACCGCTATCCGCACGAACTGTCCGGCGGCCAGAGGCAACGCGTCGCCATTGCACGGGCCATCTCGACGCACCCCCGGCTCCTCGTCCTGGACGAGCCGACCTCCGCCCTCGATGTGTCGGTCCAGGCGCAGATCCTGAACCTGCTTCGCACGCTCCGAGACAAGTACTCGATCTCCATGCTGTTGATCACGCACAACATCGCGGTCGTCGCGTACCTGGCGGAACAGGTGTACGTGATGTATGCCGGCGTCATCATGGAACGCGGGACGAAGGCGAAGGTGTTGCGGGAGCCGCAGCATCCGTACACGAAGGCCCTCATGTCGGCCGTCCCGATCGTGGGGGAACGAAAGGTTCGAACGATCCTCCGGGGCGACCCGCCGAACCTCGTGGATCCGCCGCAGGCCTGTCGGTTCCATCCGCGATGCCCCGTCGCCTTCGAGATCTGCGGGTGGACCGCGGGCGAGATCGCGGAAGACCTCGAGTTCCTCCTTCGCGGCAAGTACTACGCGACGTTTGGCGATCAGGTCCAGGTGGTCGTGGAATCCGATGAGCGGCTACGAGTCGAGGGCATATCGGGCCCCTCGAACGTGCAGACCTTGATCGACAACGAGAAGGCGGAGGTGAGAAGCCTCTCCGGAATCCGGACGGTCATAGTCCAAGGGGGTGGCGTCGTCCTCGACCTCTATCCGCCCGTCGATCCGATCCTCTATCCCACCCCAGATGGCCGAGGGGTCAAGTGTCTCCTCTACCGCCCCCCGGCGGCGGGCTCGGTTTGAATATTCGAGGGACGATGCCTCGACCGATGGATGAATCGCAGGAGGAGATCCAATTCTCTTCGACCGGGCCTTCCCGCGAGCTACGAGGCATCGTGCATCGGCCCGCGGACCGGCCCCGAGCCGGCCTCGTCGTGACGTATGGCCGCTCCAACGACATGCGGAATGTTTTCGTTAGGAGAATCGCAGAGGCCGCAGCCGCTTGGGGCCTCTTCGCCTTGCGCTTCAACTTTCGATATGTGGATGAGAAGTCTGCCGCCTCCCGGGATCTCTGCATAGAGGAAGATGACCTCCGAGGAGCGATCCGATTCCTCCGGAATGCCGCGGGTGCAGCGCCCCTTTTCGTCGCGGGAAAATCGATGGGGGCGCGGGTCTGCGCCCGGGCCTCCTCCGATCCGGACGTGCACACGACCTCGTCGTGATCCACCACGCGGGTCACTCGTTCGAGCCGCGAGGAGAGAAGCGAGACACGTTCCCCGAAGTGTGGGACGCGGTCCGCACATGGATCGAGGCACGAATTCCCGCCCACTGATTCGACTTCCGGCATGGGCGCCTTCAGTGAGGGGTCGGCGCGGATCGAGGCGCACCCGCCGCCCGCTCGGTGCCGACGTCGCCGATTCGGCCCTTTCGAACGCCGCGGGGAACTCATGATTGGCGATGGGTTGGCCGAAAATTCGTTTGGGTAACGCCAAGCGGTGGTTCCATGCCCTTGATTCTCACCGTCGGTTCCGTCGTCCGCTCATAAAGCCATCGGGAAGACTCTTGCGGGTCAGGATATGCCCCCTGCCCGCGTACATCTTCTCCAAGGAGCCATCCCGATGCAAGCCTATTGTGTCTCGAAACGCCCGCCTCGCGCCCTCATCTTGGGCCTGGCGATCGTGCTTGGAGTCGTCGCGGTGAGTGCCGCCGTCCTGCCCATGGTGGGCGGGGGCCTCCTGCGCAACGGAACGTATCTCCGCCTCCTGGGCTACACGCCCTCGAATGGCGGCGCCGGCCTCACCGTGCTGAGTGCGCAGGACGCGGGCGCATCCCGCTCCGTGCTCTCCGCGTCGAGCGCCCCGGGCCCCACGCCCGCGCCGCCCCAGGCGGACGTTGCGGCGACCGATCCCAGCTCGGCTCCCGCGAACGCCTCCGCGGCGCCTGCCAGCGAATCGGAACAGAATCCAGACCCGACGCAGGCCGACGTACCGGCGCTGCGGGAAGTCAATGAGACCCGCGGCGATCTCGAAAACGACTCCCTCGATTCCTTCGGCTTCGGCGTCGTGCCCGTCGATGCGGACCAGGTCCGCGGCGCGCCGAACGCGACCGGGTTCCTCACGCCCTCCCTGAACGAGGACGGCTGCACGTGGACCCGCGAGTGGACCGCGACGGACGCGAACCACGACGGGCACCCGGAATACGTCCGGGGCCGGATGCTCGGTACGTGCCTCGTCGATGAGAACCGCAACGGCATCCCCGAAGCCGGCGTGACGATCGCCCGGGACTTCGAGGTTTGGGACAACGACTCGGACGGACACTTCAACGCGCTCGAGGGACGCCAGGGCATCGAGGCCTTCGCGGACCCGGACGAGGACGGCGTATCCCAGTACACGGCCCAGGGCGCCTGGACCCTCAGCGTGAAGGACGCGAACGGCGACCAGAAGCCCGAATCGGTCATGGCGACCTTCGCGGGCGAGCAGCGCTTCGACCGGAACGAGAGCGGGAACGCGGAGTTCCGGCGGACGGTCCATGCGGAGCTGTGCATGACGGACGCCGCGAGTGACGGCACCGCGGACGCCGCGGACATCGAGGTGCACCTCTACCAGACGTACGACATCGGCGACGACGGTTCGACGGAATACCGCGGCGCCCTCGACCTGGTCGCGAGCACCCGAGACTCCAACAACGATGGGCACAACGAGACCGCGAGCCTCTCCTTCACCGGATACGAGGCCCTGGACCGCAACGGGGACGGCTTCGACGAGCTGGCCCGCGGGATCGATGTCTCCTTCTCCATGGTGGATGCGAACTCGAACGGATTCGCCGAGCAGGCGGATGGACGCGTCTACCTGTACGGCCGCGCGGACCCCACCTCCGACGGCGTGCTCGAGGTCCGCAAGGCCCTCGAGGTCACTCTGTCCGCGAGCGACGCGAACGATGACGGCCACCCGGAGGTCGGGCGGATCGTCCTGACCGCCGCGGTGGTGCGAGACATGGACCAAGACGGGACGCCGGAGTACAAGGCGAGCCTCGACGGGACCCTGGAGGCCTTCGACGAGGACTCCAACGGAATCTTCGAGCGCGCGACCCTGACCCTCCGAGCCGAAGCCTTCGTCGACGCGAACGGGGACGGCCTCCCGGAGGACCACTCCTTCGCGACCGTGGATGCGGTCGTCCTGAACACGATCCAGGACGAGTACCTGGACCGAGCG
>VBMR01000090.1 GCA_005878325.1 Methanobacteriota archaeon
GCGACGGTGGAATCGAACTGGAATCTGACGCCTCTCACCGCGAACGACCGCGACGCGCCGAGCATGTCCGAGTTCTTCTCGGGACAGCCCTCCCGGCCGGGCTCGTCGGGTGCGGTGCCCCTGTGGCTGTGGCCCGTCCTCGGGGCCGTGGTCGTCGGGGGCGCCGCGATCCTCGGCGCGATCGTCCTCCGGAGGCGGCGGGTGCGAGGGCCTCCTCCGCCCAAAATCTCTCCCTGACGGACGCCCTCGGACAATGGACGCGCTCCATCGCCGACGCTACTGGCCAGGATTGGAATCGCGCGCGTCCAAAGGGACTCGGATGTGCGATCGAAGGCACTAATTTCCCGAATCGTCCCATAGCAGTCCGCTGTGAACGGATCCCCGCGCTCCGCGGTCGCTTGACCGCGTTTCCCTGGAGAAATCGTTCATGGTTTCACGGACTCGCGGCATGGTCGGCGCCTTGGCGGCGACCGCATTCCTCCTGCTCGGGGTGCTCTTGGCCGGACTCGTCCTTCCGTCGACGGCCGCTCAAGCCGTGCCGTCTCAACCCGCTCACCTTTACGTACACTCGGACGGCCATGTCTCGACGCACGATCCCGCGACCGACCCGGCGATCGATCTCAGAGTTTCATCCTCTCCTCCCATCGTCCCGCTCGCGGGCGCCCCATTCTCATTCGTCGCCGCGGGCGACTATGCCTTCGGTTCCAGTGCCCAAGCGGTGATGGGTGCGATGGGTTCCGCCGGCGTCCCCTTCGCCCTCGTCCTCGGCGACATGACCTATGGAGATACGACCCCGCAGAACTGGTGCAACTACTTCGAATCCAAGATGGGCGACGGCAAGGTCATCGTCGTGACAGGCAACCACGACATCGGCACCGAGATCGATTCCTTGGCCGCGGCCTGCAACTACGGCATCGGCGCCACCATGACCGGCCAATACGGACACAATTACTACTTCGATTACGCGGGACTCGCCCGATTCATCCTGACGAGCCAGGGAACGTCCGACGGAGACCAACTCGGGTTCGTTTCGGGGACGATCGATAGCGCCCGCGCGGCGGGCATCCCATGGGTCATCGTGGGCATGCACAAGAACTGCATCACGGATGGCGTGAAGAGTTGCGAAATCGGTCAGGGATTCATGGACATGCTCCTCTCCAAACGTGTCGACCTGATCCTGCAAGGACACGAGCACAATTACCTGCGATCGCACCAGCTCTCCTGCGGGACCCACGGCACGCCCCGACCCGAATGCATCGCAGACACGGACGGCACGTTCCAGCAGGGCGCCGGGAGCATCATCGACATCGTGGGGACGGGAGGCCAAGGCGAGCGTTCGATTGGCGGGACCCCTGACGCCGGCTACTTCGCCACCGAGGACGCAACGACCCACGGATACCTCCGGGTCGATGTTTCGTCCGGTGCGCTAAGCGTAAGCTTCCATGGAGTCGATGGAGGGTTTACGGACGGGTATCAGGTCGTCCGTGGTGCCTCGACGCCGAACCCGGACTTCACCCTGTCCGCGAGTCCGACGAGCGTTTCGTTCGTCCGGGGACAGTCCGCGCCGACGACAGTCCAAGTGCAACCGAAGGACGGATACACGGGAACGGTCACCCTCGCGCTCTCCTCGACTCCCGCGGGCGTCGGTGGAAGCTGCTCTCCCTCGAGCCTCCCTGGCGCGGGGACGTCGACCTGCGTCCTAACCGGTTCCACGTCGGGATCGTACACAGTGACGATCACGGGCACGGGCGGGACCTTGGTCCACTCCACGCCGATTTCCGTCCTCGTCAGCGAACCCGCGCCCGGGCCGGACACGACACCTCCCACCATCACGATCACGTCCCCCTCCGCCGACGCCACGCTCGGGACCGCGCCGATCACGATCAGCGGGTATGCCGCGGATAACGTCGGCCTGGAGAAAGTCGAATGGAAGGCAGACGGAGGCAGCTGGAGCACCGCCTCCGGGACGAATTCATGGTCCGCGGTCGTGACCCTCGCGACCGGTCCTCACACGATCACGGTCCGCGCGACGGACACCGCGGGCAACCAGCAGGTCGCGATGATTTCCTTCACCGTGCAGTCGGCCCCCAATCCGCCGGCGAACCCCGTCGACACGAGCCCCCGGTTTTTCGGCATCCGTCTCTTCCCCACCCTGCTGGGAATCGCCGCCGCGCTCATCGGGTTGGCCGTCTCCATCGCGCTGGTCTCCCGGGCGCGGAGGCGGTAACCGCTATCGGACGAGCCGAGGCGATCGAGGCAGCGATTGCCCGCGAGCGCGAAGTGTTCGGAGAGACCGTCGCCTCACTCAACGTCGACATGCGGACCCTGTCCTCCAGTTTTGGAGCGCCATTCCCCGGAGCCGGCGGCTTGTTTTGATGCACCTTGGTACCTCCCGTATATACGGTGCCGCTGGAATAGCATCGAAGGCCTCGCGGTCGTGACTCCGAATGGTTGCGTCGGACCTCCCCCCTCCGCCGAAGGACGAATCCCGGACTCCCGAAGGGACGAATCGATCCGCGAAGGGTCGGCGCCCACGGTCCGTCCAAGCGGCTTGCGCGCTTTGGCTGTCCCTCCTCCTCATGGTATCATCCGTCCTCGTGGGCGGCGTTTGGAGCCCTACATCCCCCCGTGCATCGGGCCCGGTCGCCCCCAGTTCGGCTACGTTTTCGTTCGGGGCCGCGGGTGACTACAGCTTCTCCGCCGACGCGCAGGCCGTCATGACGCGCATGGGCGCCTCTGGGCTGGACTTCAACATCGCCCTGGGAGATTTCATGTACGGCGACACGACGGAACAGACCTGGTGCAACTACTTCGAGTCCAAGATGGGCGACGGACGGGCGCTCCTGATCTCCGGGAACCATGACGAAGGCGGGAGCGACGGGAACATCGACGTCTTCCGGCAGTACTGCAACTTCGGCATCGCCACGACTCCGATCGGGGACTATGGGAAGGAGTACTACTTCGACTACCCCGCCTCAGGCCCGCTCGCCCGGTTCATCCTCTCGGGTTGCGGCCTCACCCTCGGCAACACCTCCTGGGCGTGCGCCCCGGGGGACGTGCACTACAACTTCCTTGCGAACGCGATCGACGACGCCCGAGCCAAGGGCATCCCGTGGATCATCACCGGCATGCACAAGAACTGCATTTCGAACGGAGTGAAGGACTGCGCGATCGGCGAGGCCCTCCAGGACCTGCTCCTCTGGAAGAGAGTGGACCTCGTGCTCCAGGGCCACGACCACGACTACCAACGGTCGAACCGGCTCACCTGCGCGGACGACAACCTGTTCCATCCGGAGTGCATCGCCCCGGCCGGCGCGTGGGGCCAGGTCATCGCGATCGTCGGGACCGGAGGGAAGGGCCACGACGCCGTCGGCGGCACCCTGGACCAATCGTACTTCAACATATGGAACGACAGCACCTTCGGGTTCCTGAAGGTCGACGTCTCCGCGACCGCCCTCGACGCGCACTTCATCCCCGTCAACGGGACCTTCACGGATGCGTTCCAGATCACCCGCACCTCGCAGCCCCTGGACTTCACGCTCTCCACGAATCCGACGGGGCTCTCTCTGGCCCCCGACCAGTCCGGGTTCGTGAGCGTCGGCGTGGACGCGCCCCCCGGCTTCGCCGGGACGGTCGGCGTGAGCCTCTCCACCCCGGCCGGGGTGACGGGCTCATGCTCTCCGTCGAGCCTCCAACCCCCGGGGACGTCCACATGCGCCATCAGCGGGTCGACGCCCGGATCCTACGACGTCACGATCACGGGGACGAG
>VBMR01000098.1 GCA_005878325.1 Methanobacteriota archaeon
AGCGTGTGCCGGAAACCGGTTGGAGATGGGTTCGGAACACCTCGAGCATCCGGTCGGGATTCGTGGCGATCGGGAGTTGCGGGAAATCGGGGTCGACGGGGTAGGCTTCTCCGGACCTCTCTATGGAGGAAGGTCCTCGGACCAACGTTGGCGTCCTTGGAGCGGAAACTTGACGGGCGGTCGAGGGCGGCGCCCCCGTTGAGGGTCCCGCGACCATTGATCACTCCCCCCTCAGCAAGCGGAATGCGTCGGCCCGGCGCCGCTCGGTGTCGTCCGCGTCTCCGTGCCGGGAGGTTCGGAACGCGAGGCCGTGTATCTTGCGAAGGAGGGTGATCCGCTCATACCAGGCGACCCGCTGATCCAGTCCGGCATCCGGGGGCGTCGATCGTTGATACGTCTCGAGGATCTTCGTCCGAGCCGATGGGAAGTCCTGCAGCTTCTCGGGCTTTCGAATCGACATCCGGAACAGCTGGGCAAGCAGGTTGCCAAGATCCGAGGCAGGATCGCCACAGGCGGCCTTGTCGAAGTCCAACACGACGATCTGCCCATTTCTCCAGAGAAGGTTCGCGGGGCCGAAATCTCCGTGGACGAACGTGAGCGTGGCCGGCAAAGCCGGAACATCTGTCTCTAATGAAGCGTAGGCCTGTCTCAGAGACGACGCCTCGCTCGGGAACCGGTCGCAGAGATCTTTGATCTTGGGCTTCAGGCCGTCGAGAAAGTCTCCGGGCGAAACAACTCCTGTGGGCCGGATCGAGCTTTGGTGGAGGGTCGCCAAGGCCCGGGCCATCGCCTCGAGGATTTCCTGGGTGTCCCGCGCAATCGCGGAACCGACGGACTCGCCAGGCTCATACGTGCACAAGAGGAGGTGGCGAGCTTCATGGTAGGCGAGGACCCGGGGGACGGCGAGACTGCCGGCTGCCCCACCGGCGGGTGTCTCCAGCGCACGGAGGACGCTCGCGACCTGGCGGGCGTCCTCGTCGCGGTCATAGAATTTTCCCACCCACAGATGGCGGCGCGGCTCAGAACCCTCCGCCATCTGAAACTCGAGATCGTATCGGACCACACGCCGCTTTCCATAGTCGGTGAAGCGATCGTCCAGGGTCCAGCCGCCGAGACGCGCCCCCGCACCGTCCTCGGTCTGCAAGGCGGAGCTCAGGAAGGCGCGCGTCTCCTCGGAGGTCAGCATGGGGGCCATCGGGTTCATTCGAATCGCATCTCCCGCGCACCCCACCGCCGTTCGAAGCAACGTGTGCGGTACGTTCAGTTCCCCCCGAGCCACCGCGCAAGATAGGCGGTCAATCGAGATGCCCCTTCGAACGAGGGGATAATTTGGCGCACGAGTTGGGCTTGGTCGCGCGGATCGCGATGCAACGCCCATTCCAGCGCTTTCGCAAGCGTCTCACCGTCCAGGTCCTTCGGATGAACCCATCGAGCGAGACCGTGCGCAGCGAGTGTCTCCGCCCGGATCTGTTGCTCGATCTTGTGGGTCGCCCGCGGCACGATGACGAGGGGACGTCCCACCGACAGCGCTTCGCACACGCTGTTGTAGCCGCCCATGCTCACGATTGCGTCGGCGGCCCTCATGAGCAGCAAATTGTCGGCCCTCGAGACGACTTGACACGTCGGAGAGGTTCTCGCACGGAGCTTCCGTTTCTGATCGGCGGGCATGAGGGGCCCGGTCACGAGGATGGCGTGGAGATCCGGATGCTCCGATCGCAATCGCTCGACGGCGGCCTGGGCCGCTTCGAGAACGGGAAATCCATCGCTTCCTCCACCAACGGTCGCCACGACGAGCGGTCCGTTCGACGGCAACCGGTATTGGCGGCGCAGGGCATCCGAGTCGACGGTCCCTGTCTCGCGGACGATGTACCCACAATAATGCAACTTGGAGTGGACGGACGACGGAATCGCGTACGCTTCTGCTACGTCATAGAGTTCGCGGGAGCCGTACACCGCGATGCCATCGTACAGGCTCTCGAGGGCTTCGTACACACCCAGCTCCCGCCACTGGGCCCGGATCCGTTGGCCATCGTCCATGATGTCACGGAGACCAAAGACGAATTTTGTGTCGGGACATTGCGCCTTCAATGCCCAAAGACCCTCGCGAAACTCCCCCTTGTGACCCAGGGGCTCGTGGTCGACGAGCACGAGATCCGGGGCCAAACCGAGCGACGCGTCGCGTAGCATCTGCGCCCGAACCTTCGCGAGACGTCGTTTAGCCGCCTCCCGTTCGGCCTCCGTCGCGTGGACTCCGTGGGGATCCAGCCACATGGGCAGCTTCACATAGTCACAACGTTCCGGCAATTCAAATTCGCCCGTGATGGGGGACTCCGTGGCAATGTAGGCGACCGTGTTCGGATAGGCCCCGAGCAGGTGGCGAGCGATGGTCAACGTCCGAGTGATATGCCCGACGCCTTTGCTGTCCTGGGCATACAACAGGCACGTTTGGGCTTCGCTCGTCGGGGATTCCTTCATGGCGCCACGGGTACCTCGTGGACCAGAGAAGAACCTAGCATCTCGGAGACGAGCGCCGGGATGCGTGTGAGGCCGTCCAGATCGATGATGCTCCGACTGGCCGGACGAGGGCCCAGATCGGACGCGAGCCAATCCGTCAGCGCCTGGGCGCTAAGCATGCGGGGATGGAGCACGTCGACGAGTCCGAGCTCTTGCAGCCTTTGGGCCCGAATCCACTGCTCCGGTTCCGGGCTCACCCTCGGAACGATCAGCGCATGTTTCTCGAACGAGAGCGCCTCGCACACGGTGTTGTAGCCGCCCATGGAAATGACACGGTCGGCACGCTCGACGAGCGGAGTCGGGTCAGGGACGAAGTCGAGCACGTGGAGCCGCGAGCGGCCTCTCGCCATGCGTCGAACCCGCTGACGCTCGTGCCAAGGCATCAAGGGACCGGATACGAGGACGCCCGTGGTGTCGCGGGGCAAATCCGTTTCGAGGAATGCCTCGGCGAGGGCGCCGCCGTCATGCCCGCCCCCGACGAGACAGAGCGCGAGTTTGCCCGGTGGGAGACTTGCCGCGAGCGAGGAGGCCTCGGCCGTCGCGAATTCGAGGCGCGGCCGCTGGTCGAGGTATCCGGTGTGCTGCGCCTTCGCCGCGATCGACCCGTTGAGCTCGTATTCGCGAACCGGATCGAACACGGTGGGATCGCCGTAAATCCAGACCGAGTCGTAGTAGTCTCGGATGGCGTCCATGTTGGCATCGCTTGCCCACGACCGCTTCACCGTCTCCCGGTCGTAAAGCACATCGCGCAACCCAAGAACGCAGCGTGTGTTTCCGCGCCTCCGCAGGAATTCGAGGGTGGATGTCAGCTCGCCCGCCACGCCCGTCGGCAGGTAGTCGACGATGAGCACATCCGGCTCGAAGACCTCCATCGTGCTCCGAATCACTCGAGTTCGGAGAGTGATGAGCTCCTCATCGGACACGTCCCGGAGGAAACGCGGGTTGTACTCTCCGTCCGCCTCTCGACGAAGCGCCGGAAGTGTCACACAATCCACGCCCGACGGCATGAGGAGGGCACCCGCCTGCCAGGCTTCCGCAATCATCACGATATCCGGTTGAAGTGAGGAGCCGCGAAGCGCCTGTGCGATGGAGGCGTTCCGTCGAATGTGGCCGAAACCGACCATGCCTTGCGAGTAGAGGGCGATCCTCGGAGCTCGAACCGCGTGGGGGCGAGTTCGAAGCCCTCCTGCGTTCCCCGTCAGCGGGTCCATCGACTGGCGGAGCGCAGAGCGGATTCCAACCTGCAGGTTGGCGACCATCGCTACTGACCCCGCCGTATTCCTCGCGCCTTCGCATTCGTGGTCCTACGAGCCTTCAAGCGTCCGCCGATCGACAACGGCAAACGCGCGTACCCCTTTGGTCCTCGGGGTACCCTTACGTACAACACAGACATCACTATCCGCCACCCGGCGGGTTCCGACAACAGCAGGTCTTTTGAGAGACACGTTTTGAATTGAATAGTAGTGGGTTCATTGTATGCACTGGGCGCACACGGGGGTATCCCCCTCCCCATGCGAATGGTTCAATCTTCCAAGAAAAATCTCGATAGGAATTCTTGACAGACAATGGCTTGACGCTCTCCCGCCGCGCCGGTCTCGCGGGTGGCCCTCGACCCTCAAAGACCTCGGAAAGTCCGTCGCTCGGGACCGCGACGACAATCGGAACGCAGGAAAGCCCTGCGGCATCGAAGCGGCGAGGCCTTCGACACCTGCGGTGATCGGGTTCGGATCGTTCGAATTATTGACCTTCAGGAGGAACAAGCGTGGTGTACTGACTCCGAACATTCCATGCGGACCTTCGCTTGGGTGGACTTGCCGATGATCGGCTTGAAAGATTAGGCCGTAGGTAGCGACCTCGAGCCTGTGTCGAGTTACGGCTATTCAATCAGGACGCGCGACGGAGCCTTGAATCTGACGACGGCCTATCTTCGGTCCGACGCCGGTCCGAGTGTTGTGCACTACAATCGGGACGACGCGGAGCCCGATTCCATTGCCCCTCCGATGCGAGCCATGCCCATAGATATATATCGAGCGGGGCGGGTTTTCGTCGGGATGCATCCGGCAGACCGGTTGCGCGGGACGAAGAGCCTCAAACTACAGGGCAAGACGATTGTGCTTGGTGTCACAGGGAGCATCGCGGCGGTCGAAACGGTTCGGCTCGCCCACGAGCTCATCCGGCACGGGGCCGATGTTCATGTCGTCCTGACTCGATCCGCGGCGACCATCCTCCACCCCAACGCGCTTCAGTCGGCCACCGGGCATCCCGTGGTGACGGAAATCACCGGGGCGATGGAATACCTCGAGATGTGCGGCCACGACGGGCGCGCAAATCTCCTCCTGATCGCGCCGTGCACGGCGAACACAATCGGGAAGATTGCCCAAGGAATCGACGACTCCACCGTGACGACGTACGCCACGAATGCCCTGGGCTCAGGAATCCCGATCCTCGCCGCTCCCGCGGCCCATGAGTCGATGATGGACAACCCCGCGGTCGCGGCGAACGTGCGGCGCCTCAAAGAGCTCGGCGTTGAGCTGATCGAGCCGAAGCGGGAAGAGGAGAAGGCCAAGATGGCCGACGTCGACACCATTGTCGCGCGTGCGATCCGGCGGCTGGGCCCGAAGGACCTCGCGGACCTGCGGGTCCTCGTCATCGCGGGAGCGACCGTCGAACCGATTGACGAGGTCCGCGTGGTGACGAATCGATCCTCGGGCGGGACCGGCATCGAATTGGCAAGGGCCGCGTTCGAGCACGGAGCTGACGTGGAGCTGTGGCTGGGCCGGCACGAGGCTCCGGTCCCCACGTGGATCCCGTTGCGGCCCTTCGAAACGACCGCGGACCTGGAGGCGATGGCCGAGAAAGTCGACGCGGACATCTGCTTGGTGCCCGCAGCGGTTTCCGATTTTACGCCCGCAAAGCCTCAGAAGGGGAAGATCCCGACCCGCGACGGCGGTTTGACCCTCGAGCTCCAGCCGACCCCCAAGGTCTTGAAACTCTTCCGAAAAGGTGCGCGAAAGGCCCTCATCGGTTTCAAGGCGGAGGCGGGCGTGAGTGAGGCGGAGCTGAAGGCACGGGCCATGTCCCTCCTGAAGGAGGCGGACCTCGACCTCGTCGTGGCGAACGACGTGTCGAAGGTGAAGGGAGGCACAACCGCCATCACGATCTTCGACCAAAAGGGCCGGGCAGAGGCGTTCGAGGGATCGAAGGCGCTCGCTGCGGAGCGAGTGTGGCGGGCCATCCTCCATGGTATCCGAGGGTGAGGCGTTCTGCCCCGGACACGTGACGGCTTTCTTCGTCGTGCACGATGACCCGAACCCCCGGGCGAAGGGCTCCCGCGGGGCGGGACTCTCGCTCAGTCTCGGAGTCCAGACGAAGGCGCGGGTGCGGGACGCCCCCCGGCCCTCCATCGAGATCTTCGTCAACGAACGACGGCAGAAGGCCGACGTCACCCGTTGGGTCACCGAAAAGATCGTTGGTCTCCGCTCAATGGAGATCCGGATCCTGAGCGAGACCTCTCTTCCCGAGTCCCAGGGATTCGGCGTGAGTTCGGCCGCGGCCCTCAGTACCGCCCTCGCGCTGGACGATGCGCTCGGGCAAGGCCTCCCGCGGGACGAACTCGTCGCGATCGCCCACGAGGCGGAGATCGCGTGCCAGAGCGGGCTCGGCGACGTGGTCCCCGCATCCCTTGGCGGGATGGACCTTCGAGTGAAACCCGGTGCGCCTGGCCACGCCGAGGTCCGAACATTCCCGGTGACGGCGGACCTCCTCCTCGCGGTCCTCGGACCCGAGATGCCGACGAAGGGCGTCCTCCGGGATCCCGCGAAAGTCGCCGCGATCAATCGAGTGGGTGGGGCTCTCGTCGAGGCCTTTTCCCAGGATCCGACCTTCGAGCGGCTCTTCGACCTCGGGAACCGGTTTGCGGAGGAGTCGGGCCTCGCGAACCGGACGGTCCTCGAGGTGATTCACGGGAGCCGGATGTTCGGCCGGGCCACGATGGCCATGCTCGGCAACTCGATTTTCGCGGCTGGGAACTCCGAGCAACTCGCGACCCTGTACCGGAAGTTCGGCACCTTGCAGCGGTGCGAG
The DNA here is from genome assembly GCA_005878325.1 of Methanobacteriota archaeon. GTDB lineage: Archaea > Thermoplasmatota > Thermoplasmata > RBG-16-68-12 > RBG-16-68-12 > RBG-16-68-12. The sequence continues at coordinate 6,598 of VBMR01000098.1, forward strand.
GTCGACAACCAGGGCGCTCGGGTCCTGTGATCACTCGCTGAGCGTGAACAGTTGGTCGTCCTCGCCCACGTCGAAGAGACCCAGTCGGGCCCCGGCGTCCAGCCAGCCGTGAGCGTAGTTGATGTTCGCCAACGCTTCTTCGAGCCGGCCCTTCTCGCGAAAGTGGACGGCGTCGTCATGGTAGGCTCGAGCCATCGATACGAAGTCCTCCGCGATCCTGCGGAGATGGGACCGTTTCGGGGCGGCAACAGCGGCCTTCGCGAGGGCTCGTTGCGTCAGTGCGATGTCGTGATCGACGAGGTCTCGGAGCTCCATCGCTCGGACAACGAAGCGGCAGGCGAAAACCCTTTCCACGGATCCCGCGCCTCAACCCGCGGAGTCCTACGGCGCTGAAAGGAGTCTCCCTGCGAGGTCATCACGAGAGCCTACGGAGGATGCCCCCGTCCGAAGGCAGGGTCCTGTCACCGTCGTCCCCACGCCATCCTTCGAGGAGCGTCGGCCGCGGAAATGCTGACGGGGGGAACCAGCTCGTGCGGGGGAGGCGGCGTGATCCGAGGGGAGACGACCGGATCGGAGGGGGTCTTGGAGATCGCGAACCGATCCATGAACACGGAGTTCAGATTCGCGAGGCACTGTCCGTCGGCGGCGACCTTCCCGGAGGGACAGAAGTCGGTCTCCGCGGTCATTGAGTCCGCGGTCACTTTGTAGAACACAGAGCCGAATCCAGGAGCCCGGGACTCCGTGTTCGCGTTCCGGCCCATCACCTGATCGAAGTATCCGATCTCCGGGTCGCTCCCGTCGATCGTCACGTTGTCGAGACCGTCTCCTCCCACGCCTTGCACGACCACGACAGTTCCCTTCCCCTTGGGGTAGGCATTGGGAGACCCCGACGAGACGACGCAATCCGGCACGAACTCGTCGGTCCAATTGACGGAATTGCACGAATCGGATTCGGCGAGCTGCTTGCTCCTCTCGTATGCGTGATCGTGGCCCACGAGGATGAGATCCACATTGGCCTCCACAAGCTCTTCGAAAATGTGCTCGCCCATGGAGCACTTGTCCTTCGCGCCGACCGTGATGCACTGCTTGTGGACCCCTACGATGACCCACGGGATGCCGCGGTCGCGAGCCTCGGCGGCCATGGCTTCGATCCACTCCTCGTGGGGCGACTCCGCGCTATAATTGTAGCTGATCGGCCCCTCAAGCCCCGCCGAGATCATGATGAACCGGGCGAGTGGGTTCGTTCGAGGGTAATCGAAAGAATACTCGTAGCCGTATGCGCCGGTCCCATTCCCGAGGACGACGGGGGAGGACAGGGTGTATGGGCACGCCTGGGCATATTTCGCCAAATCGGAATTCGGGCTCTGTCCGTCGTCGTGGTTCCCCGCAACGAGGACGAGCTCCGGGACGTAGCGACGGATGTCCCGACACCAACCCGCTTCATCCGGGTAGCCGAGGTCGCCGAGGGCGACCAGGAAGGACGCTCCCGCGGTTCGGGCTCGGGCAGACAGAGCAACCGAATCGGCATTGCCGGGTTCTCCGATGTCAGACGCCACCGCGAACGAGAAATGCGTCGCGGATTCGTCCTTCCAACGAGGTCCGATGAAGTCGGAGGAGGAGCTGGGCCCTGTTCCCGCGCCCGTGTGGAAGAGGACCCATCCGACCGCGACCGCCGCAAGGAGTCCGACGACGAGCGCGGCGGCGAACTTCCTTCGCCCGAAGCGCGGCTCGGGCAGTCTCTTGGCGACTGGCTGCGGTTCGATGACGTCTCCGTCAAGGTCCGGACCCTGCCTCACACTCCATACAGAGTCGGGAGGACGGTGTCCGAGGTCTTGCAACAATCCCGGGGTCCTCTCGAGTTCCGCCCTCAGCTCGTCCTTCTCGTACGGCGCGGGTCCTCGGACGCGACGTCGAGACATCCCGGGAAACGGTGGGACCTCGCGAGTCCCCGTCTTCGATCGAGGGCCGACTTGACCGTAAGAACGGTGCGTCCGTTCCGTGCTCGTGACAACCCTATTCGTCCGTCGAAGCGAGGTCCGCATGTTTCGACCCTGCGAAAGGTGATGACTTGACCCTTGTCGGGCGATTTCGGGAAGGGAGATGGCGACCTCTTTCAAAGGCCGCGTCGCCACTTATCACACAACCTGGGCCACTTGTGTTACACATGTGTTCGTACGCTCCTCGAAGACCTCGGATGGCGCTGGGTCCTACCGAATCTGAAATTTTCGACCCGAGCCGGGGGGCCATCATCCTATCGCGTGGATGTGTCTTCTTCGACCATCTCCTCGTCCAAAGGATCTCTCGGTTCTCCGCGTTCGATCTGGGCTTCGTAGAGCCGGCTGTACGTTCCTCCCTTCCCAATCAGGTCATCGTGAGTTCCGACTTCGACGATGCCACCCTCCGCGAGGACCACGATGCGATCCGCGTCCATGATCGATGATAGCCTGTGCCCAATCACGATGATTGTCCTTCGGCCGGCAAGGTGGTCCAGCGCGTCCTTGATGAGGGATTCGGATTCGGAGTCGATGTTCGACGTGGCCTCATCCAGGATCAGGATGCTCGGGTTCTTCATGAGAGCGCGAGCAATGGCAATCCGCTGTCTCTGCCCGACGGACAGGGTCACTCCCCGCTCTCCGATGTCGGTATCATATCCCTTTGGCAGCGAGGCGATGAACTCATGCGCGTGCGCCAACTGGGCCGCCTGGATAATGTCCTCATGCGTCGGTGTCGGACTACCGAATCCAATATTCTCCCGGAGCGTGCCCGAGAACAAGACGGGCTCCTGTAGGACGAGACCGATCTTGCTCCGGAGGTACCCGAGGTTCAGGGTATCGATGGGATAACCGCCGATCAGGATCTTCCCCTCGGTGGGGTCATAAAATCGAAGGAGGAGATTCACCACCGTGGACTTGCCCGCCCCGCTCGAGCCAACGACGGCCACTGTCTCTCCGGGCTCAACGACGAGCGAGAAGTTCTCGAGGACCTTTTGAGTCCCGCGATATCCAAACGAAACGTGGTCGAACTCGATGCGGCCCTCGAGGATCGCCGGGGACAGACCGCTCGACGGGTCCTTCACCTCCGGGTCCATGTCCATGAGTTCGAACACCCGGTCGGCCGCGGCGATCGCCTTCTGGAGCGTGATGTTGACCTTGCTGAGCTGGACGAGGGGCTTGAACAGTTTGTCGAGCGTTGAAAGGAACGCGTAGAGGGCGCCCGTCTGGGCGACAAGCGTTGCTTGATCGGGCGCTTGCAACACGGCTGGGGTTGCGAAATAGATGACGATCAAAAGCGTCGCGCCGGTCAGGAGGTCCACGGTCGACCCATAGACGGCGGACAAGCGCGTCAATTTCACCTTCGCCCTCGCGATCTCTACTGAGCGGGTCCGGAACTCGCGTGCCTCGCGGCCCTCCATCCGAAAACTCTTCACGATCCGGATCCCGGAGAGGACCTCGAAGCCCTTCGCCGTGAGCTCCGCCACCGCTTGGCGAATCCTCGCCGACGCTCGCTTGATCGCCCTCTTGAATGAATTCACTACGACCACAACGAGGACGCAAACGGGAACGACAAGGAGAGCCGACCTCGGGTCAATGATAAAGAGGAGGGCGACGGCCCCGGCGACCACGACCGCGTTCGCGGCGAGATTCGCGATGTCCTCCGTCAAGACCTTCTCCATCTCATTTGTGTCGCTCACCACGCGAGAGATCAAATCCCCGGTTCGGGCCGAGTCGAAGAACCGCACAGGAAGGTGTTCGATATGTGCGTAGGCATCCGATCGGAGCGTATGGATGGTCTTCTGACCCAACAATGAGCTAAGGTAATCCTTCAGGTATGAGGCGACCTGCTTGGCGATGTAGACTCCTCCAAGGAGCGCTACAACCACCGGGAGGAATCCCAAATCTCCTTTGCCGATCACGACTTTGAACAGGAGGAATCCAATGATCCATGGGGGCGCCAATTCGAGCGAAGAGGAACCAACGATCGAGATCGCGACTCCGACGACATAGCGCGAATGCGGCTTCAAGTACGAGAAAATCCGGGAGAGAGTGGACCGTTGCGCCGGCTCCAGCTCAGGCTGCCAACGCTTCGAGATCATCATCCACGGGAGGCTCATGATGAGAATGCTGGCCACCAGGCAGTAGAAGGCGAGCGGATCCGCGAGGTAGGGGGCGAGCCACCCCGAGTACGGGAATGCGCTCAGAATGAGGCCCGCGAGGGACGGGACACTCCGAATCTCGAGGGAGATCCAGTGCTGGACGAGAAGCCCGACAACCAGGGCCTTCAGGCCCCTTTTTGTCCCGATTCCCAAACGGCGGAGACGTCGCCAGAGTTCGGCGCCGACCGGAGTTTTTTCCTCCGGGGGCGAAAGGGGTTTTTCCTCCGGAGGTGTAGGTTTTTCCTCGCCTTCAGGAACCTCGGGTGTTGGCTGGGCCTCTATTTTTTCATCGCTCAAGGACGATCCACAATCTCCTTCGACTTCTCAGGAATCGGAGGCGAGTCTAGGGTGCGCCCAGGTTTGAGAGCGGGCCCTACAAGGCGCGATTCCGGCACGGGTGCCTCGGAATGCGCCCAGGCCGCCCCTGACACTTCCGATTCCACATTCGACTCCTCGCCCACGTGTGTGAGTGATATTTTCAGCGCCTCGATCATCGTCTCAACGCTGCCGATGTCCAGGCGGCGTTCGTCATCCTGGAGGGCGACACCAATGACCGTCTTTCCCTCCTTCGCGAGCCTCTGGATGGCATCGGTGAGTTGCAACTCGCCTCCCACGCCGGGCTCGATCTTGGCCAAGGCATCGAAGATCGCCTCGGTGAAGAGGTAGACGGGCATGATTGCGTAATTACTCCGAGGTTTTTGCGGTTTTTCCACGGCCGATACAATCCGAAGGACTCCCTCCTCAAGGAAATCGCCTTCGACGACACCATATCGTCTCGGATCCGCGACCTCCTGCAACAGGATGGTCGCCACCGCATCGTACTTCTGATGCATGGCGGCCAGACGATCGAGGTGGTGGTTGTGCTCGGACAGGATGAACGTGTCCGCCGCCTGAACGAGGAAGGGTCCCCGGACGACGGGCCGTCCCATGAGGACCGCGTCGCCGAATCCGAGCGGCTCAATCTGATTGAGGAAGACAAGATCGGACGACCGGATCTTCCCGTAGAATTCGGTCAGACTCTCGACGACCTTTCCCTTTTTAGCCAGGAAATCAAGGAATCGGAAATCCGGGGAGAAGTGATCTTCGATGGCCCGCTTGCCTCTCCCCACGACGAAATAGAAGGTTCGGACGCCCACGGTGTACAGCTGTTCGAAGATCGCCTGGACGACCGGTGTGAGCTGGAGGGAATCGTCGCCATTGCGGGTGATGATGGGAAACATTTCTTTGGGAATCTCTTTGGAGAAGGGCAGGAGTCGCGTCCCGATTCCGCCGGCCGTGATGAGCGCCTTGTATTGAGCGAGTCCCCCCGACGGGCCCGAATCCTCGGACAGAAGAGCCGCCACCGACCTCACCAGCCTGCCTCGGGGGACGAAGGCCCGTGTTGTCCCGAGGTCGACATCGCCTTCGCCGTCGTTGAAACCCGTGATCGCAGCCCACTCATTCGATCCGCTCCATCGATGATTGCACCTGGTCCTTGAGTGTTTCGGCTCGGACCGGTGCGTTCGGCTCCAAAACCGGCAAGCGAGCACGAATGCGTGGTTCAATCCTCTCAAACTCACGGAAGACCGGTTCTGCCACGAGGGCGGCCTCCTCGAGTAGGGTGCGGGCGCGCGATATCGCGACGGCCTGTGGGTCGGCCAGTCCTCGGGCCCGGAGCCGCTCGCCCCCCGCGATGCTCAACGGCTTCGTCGCGAGCCGGACCAACGCCGCGGCTTCGTGCCAGGCGAGCGCACTCTCGTCCAATAGACCGGCAGTTCCATCCCGGAACGCCTTTTGCGCTTGGCTCACCGCCTCCCTCAGGGGCTCATGCCGGATCGCGACCCGGGAGATCGTCGCCAAGAACATTCCCGCATCCAGCTCCAAGGGTCCCCGCCCAAAGCGCTGCCAGTCGATCACGCCCGTACGGTCGCCGAGGTCGAGGATGTGCCGGTCGTACAGCGTGCCATGCACGAGGTGTGGGGAGCCCTCGCCAGGCCGCGTCCGCACGAGGATCTTTGATAGGGCAACCGCGAAAGCCTTGAGGCCGGGATCGGCAGCGCCTAACTCGGGAAACCCCTCGCTAGCCTTGCGCATCGCATAAGCCGCGCCCCGTCGTCGTCCAAACCGCTGGTCCAGCAAGGCCGCGCGGCGGAACCATCGGGCGGCCACGAAGCCCGCGCGCTCGCCCTCTCCCCGTCGAATCAGGTGGAGGACGGTGGGTCCCTCAAGCCATCCAAGGACGATCAACCGTAGTTTGCGAATCCGGAAAAGGAGGGGCGGGACGCAGATCCCGGATTGTGCCGCCAACTCCGTTGCGTTGAGGGCTTTGTACAGAGCGGCCTCCGCCGCGGGGTTCGTCGCGTATGCCTTGATGGCCACACGACCCGAACCGGCCCGAACTTCAAGGGTCGCCCGCTCACCCTGCGTGTATCCGCAGAGTCGAACTTCGACGGGACCTTCGTCCATCTTCAATGATGGGATGGCGCGAGCTACGCCTTGGGCCTTAATCGCGGCGAGCCCCGGAAGCGCGGGATCATCGGGAAGGTCTAAGGTCGGCTTCAAGTGATCGCCCCCGCAAGACGGCCTGCTTCCTCCACGAGTCCCCGCGCTTCTGCCAAGGCGAACGCCCGCTCCTCCCGACTCAGGAGGCGCTCGGCTTCCGTGGGACGGAAGAGCTTCGAGGCGTGTCGCAACAGTGTAGTTGCTTGATACCACGCGAGTGACTGTTCGTTCAGCAAAGTTCTCGTCTCGCTCCGGAACGCCTCCTCCGCTCGCGCCACCTCATTCGTCAGGCGGTCGTCCCGGAGGCCCAACCGCCAGACCGTCGCGAGAAACGTGCCCGCATCGAGCTCGAGCGGTCCCTGGCAGAACCGCTGCCAATCGATCACTCCTGGACCATCGCCGAGATCGAGGATGTGACGGGCATACAGCGTCCCGTGCACGAGGCGCGAATGGCGGTCCCTTGGCTGCGCTCCCAAGAGGCGCCGGACCACGTTGTCGGCCGCTTGGCCTAGGATAGGCTCCGTGGCGACCAATCGGCCAACCCACTTGCCGACGTCGAACAAGAGCTCGCCCGGGTCGAATCTTGGGCCAAGGGTCACGGAGAGGGAAGCGGCTTTCCGCAAGAACGCCGCCGCCAGGGTTCCGGCGCGTCGACCTTCGCCTTCCGCGATCAGCTGCTCGACCGGTCGTCCCGCCAGCCAACTGATCACGATCAGACGCAAATCCCGATTCCATCCGAGGAGCCGAGGCACACGAACTCCGGAGCTGCCCGCGAGACCCGCGTTGGCCAAGGCGCGATACAAGAGCGCCTCCGCCGACGGATCCTTGGCGTAGGCCTTGACCGCGAAGTGGCGATCCCCCCCGTGGGCCTCGATTGTGGCGCGGTTGCCTGGGGTGTAGCCGCACAGCCGAAGTTCGAAGGACCCCTCGTCGAGGCCTAAGTCCGGAAACGCGGCGCCGAATCGGTCCGATCGGAGGGCCTCGAGGGCAGGAAGGGCGGGGTCGTCGGGAATGGATCTCATATCCATCCTATTCCTCCCGGTCGGACATCTGGGCATGCGGGGGATTCAATCGTCCCGTTTTGGGGGAGTCGCTGGGGGGAGCCGAATCGGGAGACCGGGCGCGGAACGCCGTCCGGAACCGCGGGAAGCGGGCCGCCTTCTCCCGAGCTCCATTCGGAAGGCCATCTATCGCGCACTGGGCGTGTCGCAACGCCTCGTCGATAATCGCGGGGGCCTCTCCGGGGACTTCGCGGGTCTGCGCGGTCTTCAGGCCAGTCGCGGCGAGGTGCATGAGCCCTGCGGCCCAGTACCACTCCAGGGTTCGGCGGTCCACGAGTCTTCGCGTCCTCTCCAGAAACGACTCCTTCGTCCGTTCGACTTCGTCGACCAAC
>VBMR01000091.1 GCA_005878325.1 Methanobacteriota archaeon
CCTCCGCCGAACCGGATCTCCTGGAGCGGTCCTGCGGCGGGATCCATGGAGTCCTCGACGAACATCCGGACCGCCGCGAGCATCCCGCCGACGATGTCGGAATCCCGATCTCTCGCTCGGCTGGAGGAGAAGTGCCTCAGGAGGACACCGCTCCGGTGGAGCAAGAAGATCTCGTCAGCGCCCGAGCCGGTCAACAGGGAGGCATCGATGGGACCCGGAGGCAGGAACACGAACCGCCCGACGAACCCGATCACCAACAAGGCCACGGCCGCGGGAACGAGGGATATCGGAGGCGCGGGAGGCGTCGGCAGGACTTCGACCGAAGGCGCGATGTTCTGCGAGTGAACCGGTTGCCCAGTCCCGTCACCATAGGTCGCGACGATCGCTAGGTCGACGTGCTCCACCCGGCTCGAGGGCGGCAGGCTGGCGCTGAACAGCAAGACGGTGGTCCCGCGGGGCACTACATCCAGGATCCATGTGAGCTGGTCTTCCTGTCGGGAGGGCCAGGGAGAGGCCGAGATCAAGACGAGGGCTGGAGGTATGGTGACGACAACGGAGACGTTGTGGGCGGCCGCCCCGTCGTTAGTCACGTTGACCCGGTAGTCGAGCGGGCCACCGGGAAGGATCGACTGTTGAACCGCGAAGAGTTCCACCTTGACCACCGGTTGATCCTGCTTGTTGTTGTTGTCCTTGCGGGGGAGAATGTGGACCTTCGTGCTTACCCGGATGGCGTGGTCCTTGTCGTCCTCATTGTCCTTCTTCTCCTTATTCCACACCTTGACCTCCGCTCCGTAGTGGATGTCCGTCTCTGCAGTGACATTCGCCACAGTGGCGTTCACCTGAATCGAGAAAGGACTCCGGTCGTCTAGGACGCAAACCCACGACTCGCTCGTTTCCAAGCACGAACTCGGAGCCGTGGACGAGACATTCACGAGGCCCTCGAGATCGTCCTCGGTGATCACGAGCCGCTTCGCCTTCTCTTTGAGGGGCTCGATCCATATCCAGAAAGTGATGTTGTCTCCCGGTGACGCCTGAGTCGAGCTCACATAGATCGTCGCGTTGACTTCGCGATCCGAATCGCCGGCGGCGAACGGGACGAACACGACCATGAGGAAACCCAGGGCAAGGGCCAAGGGCAAGAGCATCCGGAATCGGCGGTTCGTCAGGCGACTCAAAATTCGTGGTGTGTGCATGTTACTTCCCTCCAGATCGAAACCCGTGGCGGCAGGTATGGGATCGATACGCAGGTGATGGCAAGAGGGTTCCGGCCAGATTATCAGTTAGTCCCCTGGTAACCGTTGAATCACCGAGATACCGAACCGACGGGGACCGATGGGCACTCGATGAGCAGGCTCGCATCTCGGGGGACGACGGACTTCCGCGATCGGAGCCGCCTCCGGCTTCCTAGCAAGAGGACAATCCCGAGGACGCCGAGAATGGGAGCAATCGCCGTCTCGAACTCGGGGATGTAGTAGAAGTACGTCTCGGAAGTCGAGGATTTCCAGTAGACCGCACCCAACCCGGTTCCGTAAGCTGCATCGTTCGGCGCTCTCAGCAAGATCGTCGGGTTGTCCGTGAACGCGTCTACTGGCGTAGGCGTTGTTCCCCAACCCGTGGTCCTTTCGTTGTAGTAGAGCTGAGGTCCGGAAGTTTTCACGTAGAGAGCATGGACATTGTTGTTCCTGTCCACCCCGATCGAGGGGCGTGTGAAAATCGTGCCGCTGATCGAGTCCACGGTCTCAGCGCCGGCCCATCCGCCGCTCGGATAGTCCAAGAATCGCGCCTGGATGGATCTTGTCGTTCCATCCACCACTTTCACGTAAGCAATCCACACGTCGCCGTTTGCTTCGTACGTCGTGACGAGGGACGGGTAGGAAGTGGCCTCGACCCCGGTCGCGACCGTGTCGTAGCCCGCGGTGCCATCCCATCGTTTGAATTCTGAGGAGAGGTCGCAGTTGCTCGTCGAAAGGTCCTTGCAGACCGTGTACTGGATCTCGTTCGTTGCGGCTTCGTAATACCGGGCGATGCTCACAAAGTCGTTTTGCGGCGAAACGTCCACGGAAATTCCCGTGTAGGTCGGGCCCCAAATCACCGTAGGCCGCCACGTCCCTCCCGCACGGTTCTTGTAGTACACCGACCCCGCCGCGGGATGGTATTGCAAGTCGAAGTTCTCATACGTGTGACCGCCCGTATCCGCGGTAAACGAGGTCGCGCCGACGACGGTAAATGCGCTTCCGTCCCAGGTAATCGCACCTAGGTTGTCAGGAGAGATAGCCAAGACCGCGCCTACGATTTTCGGCCTTCCAGACTGTGGTAACGGGTTCGCGCGCAGGGTGACCCAGTAATGGGAGGTCGTGCCCATCGCCACATTCGTGATCGTCCCCCATGTGTTCGGCGCGGTGAACGTGCGGTACGTGATCTGTCCTGCGTTCGTCCCCCAAACGAGGAGGCCTCTGCTTCCGGTGCTTTCCCAGGCGAAGTCTTCGGCCCGGGTGGTCCAACTGTCACTCGTAGCGTCGTGGGTCACGAAGTTCGACCACCCGCTTCCGCTCCAATAGCACGTGCTGACGGCGGGGAGGGCCTGGCCAATGAGGAGGATCATCTCGTCCGTCGTGGGGACGGGATTCGGTCTCAAGGACAACCACTCGTCGTCTTTCCCCGACGTACCGCACGGGTATGTGGAAGACGAGCTCCAGCTCGTCGTGAACTCTCGGTAGACGATGGTCTCTCCCAACGGGCCTGCGGCGGTCACAGCGAGGAGGTGGCCGGAATTCGTTTCCCATGCGATGGCCATCTTACCGCGTCGGTCGGACGCGTAGCCGGTCGCAGTAACTTCGGCGAACGATCCAAAGGCGGTCCCGCTCCAGATCCAGGCGGTGACGACGCTGTTCGTGGTCCCGGCCATCAATCCGATCTGGTTACTCCCGGCCTTCGGTGCCACCTCGATCACCGCATACTGAAGGTCCGTCGCATTGTTCGTGTTGTCCAAGTATTGCTCGGGCCCCCACGACCCCGTGTACACGCGGTAGGCAATGTCGCGGGTCGGGTCCGTGGAGAGGCCTCCGTATACGAGGAGCGCCCTTCCGCTGAGCTGCTCGTATGCGATGGCGAAGCGATAGTCGGTGCTGCTCGGAGCGGTTGACCAAACTTGCCCCAGGTTGTTCGTCACGGTGCACGTCGGAGTGCACACGTACGCATCGAGCCAGCCGTCATCGCTCACCGTCACGACGATCCGTTCGTCGCTGGCGATCGGGGAATACGCCATCCGCACATTGCGCAGAGGGCTGCCCGTCGTGGCCTCCTCGATTTCTGGTGCGCTCCACGAGGTGCCGTCCCATGTCCGTGACTTCGGGCTGTTGACCGTGTTCGTCCCGGTGTTCGATCGATACGAAATCCACGCCTCCTCGCCGCCGAATGTCTTTGATCGGCTCCAGGCGATGTGAGGATTGTTACTCGAATCCGTGGAAATGGTCGGCATGTATCCGGGGTTGGTGTCATCGACGTTCGTGACGGCCTGCCAGTTCGCTCCATTGCCGAGTTGGCTTCCAGTCGGATAGGCGACCGTCGTTCTCGTGTACCGGACGAGATTCACCGTGCTCTGGTCGCCGGAGCTGGAAGCGGAAACCCACACGACGTGGAGGAATCCGCCCGAGTCGAGCGCGATCGATGGTTCCGCGGAGTCGTATGCGTAGAGAGGACTGTCGGCGCCACGTCCCGATGCGAGGATCACCTGGGGGCCCCACGTCGACCCGCTCGTGTCCAAGGACCGTACGAGAATCACTCGGTCCCACAAGGTCCTAGAAGCCATCAGGGACAAATCCACGAAGACATCGGACGCCACGGCGTCGGACCCCAAAGCGTCGACAAATCGGATCGATGGCGAGCCTGAATTATATTCCGACACGGTAAGGTCGTAGGTGTACAGCGTGTTCGTGGTCGAGGCAATCGTTACCCTTGAGTTCCAGCTCGAGGGGGGCGTGAGGACCTCGACGTTGATGTTCTCGTCCCCGCGATAGCCTTTGATCTTAAGTGTGTACGTGCCGGCCGCGGGAACGCTCGCGAAGTCGTATTTTACGGACAAACGACCATCAATCGTTGCACGGTATCGCAGATCGAAGTTCTCGTAGGCCGCGGTTCCAACGTCCGCACTGAAGCTATTCGCACCGATGACCGTGAACGTGGAGCCATCCCACTTGAGGGCTCCGAGGAGGCGGTTGGAGTCGAGGACTGCCCCAAGAATCTTGATCGTCCCCGAGAACCGATTGGTGCGC
>VBMR01000138.1 GCA_005878325.1 Methanobacteriota archaeon
GGGAATGGCTCCAGAAACGCGTCCTGGACGATCGCGTGCCGGTGATCGACCACATGTGGCAGACGGAGACGGGCGGTCCCGTCTTCGGCAACCCCTATGGGCTCGGGATGTTGGCCATCAAGCCCGGCTCCGCCGGAGTCGCGTTGCCAGGGATTGAGGCGGAGGTCGTCACCCCGGAGGGGAAGCCGTGCGGCCCCGGAGAGAAGGGGATCGTGGTCCTGAAGCGTCCCTTCCCGGGCCTCATTGCGACCGTGTGGGGCGAGGCCGATCGGTATGGCCGCGAGTACTGGGGTCGGATTCCCGGCGTCTACTACACCGGCGACTCGGCCCACATCGATGAAGACGGCTACCTCTGGTTCGCGGGCCGCGCGGATGAAATCATCAAGATCGCCGCTCACCGCATCGGGACGATCGAGGTCGAGACCGCGTTCCTCAAGCATCCCGCAGTCACGGAGGCGGGGGTGACGGGAAGGCCCGATCCCGTCCGAGGCGAGGTGATCTCCGCCTTCGTGGCCCTCAAGCAAGGCTTCCAGCCTTCCGCCCAGCTGCGGCAGGAGCTGCTCGAGACGGTGCGACGCGAACTGGGGCCCGTGGCCGTCGTCGGGGAGGTGCACTTCGTCCACCAGCTTCCGAAGACCCGGAGCGGGAAGATCATGCGACGCGTGTTCCGCGCGATCGTCTTGGATCGGGATCCGGGCGACATCAGTACGATCGAGGACGAAGGCTCGGTCGCGGAGGCCCGAGAGGCGTGGCATCAGCTCCGAGAGGAGATGGCGACGGGGCCGCCGAATTCGAGTCCGACGTGACCTCGCGGGAAGTTTCGTCCTACCGGTGAATCCTAATCCAACTCGCCGTCGTCCGTTCCCTTGCGGAGGCCGATTCGCCGCGAGACCCGGGACACACGGGAGTAATTCGGAGCCGCGGGACGTCCTCGAGGGGCTGTCGCACCGACCGGACTCCCGGCGGGCGCAGGCGCCTTCGCCCCACGCGCGCGCACGATCTCCGTAGCCCGCACGAGCAACTCCTCCGTCCCTTTGTCACTGACCTTGCGAGCGGGCACGCCCGCGACCGTCTGGTGAGGCTCCTCGAACGAGTGGGTCACGACCGCGTTGGCACCGATCGCGACGTCGTCGCCGATGACGATCTCACCGAACAGCTTGGCCCCTGGGCCGACGTAGACATTGTTCCCGATCGTCGCCGCCTTGTCCCCGTATCGGACCTCGGACCCGATGCTCGTCATCGCATGGATGCGGAAGTTTTCCCCGATGTGGGCATAGGGGCTGATCAGGATGTTGCCCCGGTGAGCGAGGCACAGCCCCGGCCCGATCGTGTTGGGGGAAATCGTGAAACCGAGTTTCTTCGACAGCCAGTAGAACCGGGCCAGAAGGAACAGGAGGTAGGCCCGATGGAGCGGCGACCGCTTGCAGTTCATGTAGTATTCGACCTTCCGGAGCAGTCGCTGGAATCGCCACCCATCGTCGATCAGGCGCGGCCGCTTTCGGTCCTTGCAGAGGGCGAGGCGATCGGCCTCGAGGAAGAACCGATAGTCTTCTTTGGACGAGATCATGGATTCAACGGGGAATCCAGACATCCCCCCATATGAGGCTTCCTACTCGAATATAACACAGTTGTATTTTTTTCGGGTATTCCGGGAGAGCGGCAGTCCATCGAATCGGAATATCGTCTCCAGGGTTCTGCCGCCGACCCATCGGTTGGGGACCTGAGCCGCGAGCCGTGGACTTGAAAAACCGCTGCGACCGGTGGCCACAGAGCAAAACTGAGGGTCGCTCCCACGACCGGGGTGCGGCCAGAACGTTGGTATCCCGGCTTCAGCGCCCCCACGCGACCTCACTATCGTCGATTGACGAGCCTTTATGCGCGCGGCGTGAATCCGAGCCGCCATGGCCTGGACCAGCGTTCCGCGGACGTTTGAGACGCGGATATTCCGACAGAGGAACGTCGTCGGAGTGGGAATCGCCAAGAAGGTCGTCGACGGCCGACAGACGAAGGAGCCGTGCATCGTGGTCTTCGTCGAACGCAAACTCCCCAAATCCGAGCTGGAACGGAAGGATCTCATCCCAATCCGGATCGAGACAATGAAAACCGACGTGGTCGAAACAGGCCGCATCGTCGCGCTGCAGGCGCGGACCGTGCGGGTCCGACCGGCTCCCGGCGGGGTCAGCATCGGCCACTTCCGGATCACGGCCGGGACGCTCGGCGTGGTCGTCCCCCGGAGCGGGGTCCGGGTGATTCTGAGCAACAACCACGTCCTCGCCAACTCGAACGACGGCCGTCGAGGAGACGCGATCCTCCAGCCGGGATCCTACGATGGGGGCACCACGGCCGACCAGATCGCGAGCCTGGAGGACTTCGTGCGGATCGTCTTCGACGGATTCCTGGATCGGCTCCTGGGCCTGTTCGGCATCGTGCGGCCCGCCCGGAACGTCGTGGATGCGGCGGTGGCAAGGCCCCTTCGGGACGCCGATGTGTCGAACGACATCCTCGAGATCGGACCCGTGTCGGGAACCACCTCGGCGACCCTCGACATGCCCGTCCGCAAGAGCGGTCGGACGACCGGCCTCACGCAGGGTCGAGTCACGGCGATCGCCGCGACGGTCCGGGTGTCCTATGGTCTGACCCGAGTGGCGCGATTCCGGGACCAGATCGTGGTGACGGCCCTGTCGCAAGGAGGCGACAGCGGATCCCTCGTCGTGGACTCGGGCAACCGTGCGGTGGGTCTCCTCTTTGCGGGGAGCTCAAACACGACGATCCTCAATCCCATCGCCTCCGTCGCGTCTCAGCTGGGCCTCCAGTTCTAGAGGCCCGCAAGAGACATAGCCGGGGCCGCGCATACGCGGGGTGTCCGTGCGCGGACGAGGATTCCGATCGACATGACGAGCATCGGCGGCGTGGAAATCCGCGGCTCGATCGACGGCCGTTCTCGAGAGGTCCTGACCCCCGAAGCTTTGGAGTTCCTCGCCTCCCTTCAGCGGGCCTTCAATCCAACTCGCCTGGACCTCCTGAGTCGGCGGGCGAAGCGACAGGAGGAACTGCGACAAGGGAAAACTCCCGACTTCTTGGCCGAAACCAAATCTGTGCGCGAGGGCACCTGGCGCGTCGCGAAGGTTCCACAGGATCTCCAAGACCGACGGGTCGAGATAACGGGGCCAGTCGAACGCAAGATGATGATCAACGCCCTGAACTCCGGCGCGAGCGTCTTCATGGCGGACTTCGAGGATTCGCTCGCCCCGACCTGGTCGAACGTGGTCGAGGGGCACGTCAACCTGATCGATGCCGTCCGCCGCTCCATCCGGTTCCAGAGCCCCGAGGGCAAGGTGTACGAGCTCCAGAAGAAGATCGCGACCCTGCTCGTTCGCCTGCGGGGATGGCACCTGGAGGAGCGGCATCTCCTCGTCGACGGGCGGCCGATGGCCGCGAGCCTCGCCGACTTCGGATTGTATTTCTACCACAATGCGAAAGAGCTGGGGTCCCGCGGAACGGGTCCCTACTTCTACTTGCCCAAGATGGAGAGCCACCGGGAAGCCCGCCTCTGGAACGACGTGTTCTTGGCGGCCCAGAAGGCCCTCGGCCTCCCGAAAGGGACAATCAAGGCCACGGTGCTGATTGAGACGATCCTGGCGGCGTTCGAGATGGAGGAGATCCTCTACGAGCTCCGGGATCACATCGCCGGCCTGAACGCGGGCCGCTGGGACTACATCTTCTCGATTATCAAGAAGTTCCGGGACCGTCCGGAGTTCGTCTTGCCGGACCGAGCCCAGGTCACGATGACGGTCCCGTTCATGCGCGCGTACACGGAACTCCTCGTGAAGACGTGTCATCGCCGCGGGGCCCACGCGATTGGAGGCATGGCTGCGTTCGTCCCGAGCCGCAAGGACCCGAAGGTCAACGAGATCGCCCTCGGGAAGGTGCGGGAGGACAAGGTCCGCGAGGCGACCGACGGCTTCGACGGAACGTGGGTGGCCCACCCGGATCTGGTGCCCGTGGCCAAGGAGGAGTTCGACCGGGTCCTGGGCTCTCGGCCCAATCAGGTATCCCGTTTGCGAGAGGAGGTACCGGCCATCACGAAGAACCTGCTCGACGTCCGAGTGCCCAGTGGGACCGTCACGGAAGCCGGGCTGCGGAACAATGTAAGCGTGGGCCTCCAGTACCTGGAATCGTGGCTCCGCGGGACGGGTGCGGCCGCAATCTTCAACCTGATGGAGGACACCGCTACGGCAGAGATCGCGCGCTCCCAGGTGTGGCAGTGGATCCGCCAAGGCTCGCGCCCCTCGGGGATGACTTCGTCGAGTTCCTGACGTTCCCGGCGTACGAGCAGATCGACTGATCCGGTCGGGACCGCGAGGCCCGGAACGACGCATCAAGAAGACAAGGAGATCCGCCACGTTCGTGCCAGTTGGCCCGGTGACGACGCGGTCATTGAGGGCCTCAAAAAACGCAGACGAATTGTTATTCTCGAGGAATTCTTTCGGATTGAGGCCGAGGGCCCGAGCCTTCGTCATTGTTTCCCCATCCACGATCGCGCCAGCGGCTTCGCTGTTGCCGTCGGCTCCATCCGTGCCGCAGGAGAGGAGGATCGCCGGTTGTCCTTCCATGATCTCCACTGTGGATAACGCGAGTTCCTGATTTCGCCCGCCCTCGCCCTCGCCGCGGACCTTCACGGTGGTTTCTCCTCCTGCGATCATTGCGATGGACGGCTGCCTCGGACTCCACCGAAGAGCCTTGGACACTAGGGGGGGACCGACCTGCCGAGCTTCTCCCTGCATGGAGGTGGTCCAGATACGAGAGGCGTATCCACGTCGTTCCGCTTCCTCCCGGGCCGCTTGGCATGCCCGCTCATTGCCCGCAACAATGAACGCGTGCACCCGACCAGAACGGTCGCGCCACTCATTGGGAGCATTGGAAGCTTCTTTCAACCGCCGTCGAATGGAGATTGGCAGCTCCTCCCACAGCTTCGCCTTCCGAACAATTTCTTCGGCCCCGGCCCCTCTCGATGAGGACGGCGCCGTCGGCCCGGATCCGATGTCCTCGATCGGGTCGCCAATGATGTCGGAAAGGATGAGACTGATGATGGTCGCCCCTCGGGCGGCCGCGAGTTCTCCGAGGCGACCGCCCTTCACCATCGAGAGGGACTTCCTCACCTCGTTCAGGGGACGGATGGCCAGGCCGCTCCGCAGCAACGCCGCATAACAGGCCCGGAGGTCTTTGAGCGGAACGGGGCTCGATTCAAACAGGGCGGACGCGCCGCCAGAAATCAGCACGAGGAGGAGGTCGCCCGCCTGGAGTTGCGCCGCCATCTCGAGCGCCGCCGCACCAGCCCGCAGGCTCTCCCCGTTCGGGAGTGGGTGGGAGGCGATGATCGTGCGCACGCCCTTGCCCGAAATGGCGATCCGCGAATCGCTCGTCGCGACGATGCCGGACGCAATCGGCATTCGCTGCAACACTTGCTTCGCCATCGGTACCGCGGCTTTGCCCACCGCGAGGAGGTGAATACCGGATTTTCCGACGGAAAAGGAGCTTCCCTGAACCCTGAGTTTCGACCCATCGAGTTGAAACGACTCATCGATCACCGATTCGGGATTGACTGAAGCGAGCGCCTTCATCAGGCACGCGAGTACGTCTCGACGCATGCGGCGGAACGGGTCTTCTCGGGCGTTCGTCACGAGCGCATCGAGCATCCCGTCCAGGTCAGGAAGCGGGCTCCGAACGTCCGCTCGCCCCTCGCGTCTCCGCCGCCCCGGTATGGGTCCCAAAGGTTGCCTCCCAAGAAATTCAGCAGCTAAGAGAACAGCTTTCCGTATCGGAGAACTCCGTAGAGTCCAATCGACAGCAGGATGATGAGGAGTACGTCCCGGATCGCGGCGAGCACCTGGGCGACCTCTCCGAACCTGACTTCCTTGTCTAGCCAGGTCGGTCTCATCTTACGGGGGCCGCGGTGCCCATTCTCACCCCTACCCACGCCCTAGAACTTGACCAGTGCGTTCCCCGTGATCCGCTCGAAGGCGAAGTTGATGAAGAAGAACCCGAAGAAGGCCACGTTCAGGAGGAGGACCACGTAGGACCACCACTTCATCCGTGCGGGCGCGGGCAGCCGCCGATTGAGGTAGATGACCGCGAACGGAACGATCAGGGACGCCAAGTTCGCAAAGTTCGCGGACTGGTTGACCAGATCGAGCGGGTTCGCCCCGAAAATGACGATGAGCGATATCAGGGTGGCCAGTCCGAGCATGAACGGATAGTAGAATCGACGAGGGTCGTCGCGGG
>VBMR01000099.1 GCA_005878325.1 Methanobacteriota archaeon
CGATGCGGGGGCGACTTAACACCCGGCTCCATCTTCGCGAGGCCCATCAACATGAAGTTGCTGTCGTTCGGACCCATGATTTTCTTGTCCACGATGCCCGGCCCGATGCCCTTTTCCCACGGTTCGGTCGGCAGGTTGCGTACGATCGATCCCATCGTCCTCTCCCTACGGGGCTGGAACGTGTTGTATTATAAGTATCCTGCGCGGGTACGTCCTGGAACTCGGTTTGTCTTTGTCCGAAGGTGTAACGGGGGTCGAAGGTTCGTCCCCCGGGCGTCGGCGGGTCCCATCGTTTAACCAAATCATTAAATATCCTGCCGCGTATCCCTTAACCAGATGGTTAACCGTGCAAAAGCCTCCGTCGACCTGGACGCCATCTTCGCCGCGTTGGCCCACCCGATCCGACGCGCCATCGTCGAGCAACTGGCCGGGGGTGATGCCACGGTCAGCAAACTCGCCGAGCCCCACGACGTCAGCCTTCCGGCCATCTCGAAGCACCTTCGCGTCCTCGAGGCGGCCGGCTTGCTGCAGGTGGAGCCCGAGGGCCGCGTGCATCGCTGCCAACTGGACGCCGCACCCCTCAGCACGGCGTTCGGCTGGCTCACCCAATACCGCGTCCTGTGGGAGGACCGCTTGGACCGGTTGGCCAAACACGTCGAGAGGAATCCGATGACGAAGGGCAAGAAGGAGAAATCTTCATGACGAAAACCAAACCACGGAGCGAGAAAACAAAAGTGTCGAAGGGGCGGGAGCTCGTGATCACTCGGATGATCGACGCACCCCGCGACCTGGTGTGGAAGGCATGGACCGATCCGGAACACGTGAGGCAGTGGTGGGGGCCCAAACATTTCACCGCTCCCGCGGCCAAGAGCGAGTTCCGCGTGGGAGGCACCTATCTGTACTGCATGCGTTCCCCTGAAGGAAAGGACTATTGGAGCACGGGCGTCTTCCGCGAGATCGTTCGTCACGAGCGGATCGTGTACACCGACAGCTTCGCCGATGAAAAGGGCCGGGTCGTCCCCGGCACCTACTACGGGATGGGCGAGGACTTCCCACTGGAGATGGTGGTCACGGTGACGTTTGAAGAGCGCGACGGCAAGACGAGACTCACCCTGAGGCATGCCGGCATGCCGGGAGGCCCCCACGACGAGGACGCGAAGCAGGGCTGGAACGAGTCACTCGACAAGCTCACCGAGTTCGTCAGTGACCGCCGATCCCGTCCGAAGGGCCGCATGACCTTCGCCACGCCCTCGGATCGGGAAATCGTCATGGAGCGTGTGTTCGATGCCCCCCGGGAGCGCGTCTTCAAAGCCTACACGGACCCCAAGGCGATCCCGCTCTGGTGGGGGCCCCGGCGGTACACAACCATCGTGGAGAAGATGGACGTGAGGCCGGGCGGAACGTGGCGGTACATCTCCCGCGGATCCGACGGAGCCGAGTATGCGTTTCATGGAGTGTATCGTGAGATCGTCCCTCCCAGGCGCGTCGTCACGACCTTCGAGTTCGAAGGAACGCCCGGCCATGTCGTCGTCGACACAGCCACGTTCGAGGAACACGACGGCAAGACGAAGGTGAGCGTCACCTCTCGATTCGAGACGGCCGAAGATCGAGACGAGATGATGAAGACGGGAATGGAAGAAGGCGCCCGGGAGAGTTGGGACCGCCTTGCGGAATTTCTGTTGGAGGAGGACTGAGGACCCGGAGGCATCCGCCATCCGGACGTCTGGCCTGAGCACCGCGGCTCTCTCCGTCGATGACGTCGAGGATCGCCCCGAGGAACGGTGGTTGAGGTGATGCCCGAGACCGAGACGGACCCGCAGCTGGACCAATTGAGCGCCGCGAATCAAGCGAGGCCTTTTGACCTCCGCGGCCTTCAGAGGTCCGACCGCTTCCGGAGGAAAACCGCATGTGCCGCAACATCAAGACTCTGTTCAACTTCGACCCTCCCGCCACCGATGAGGAGGTTCGCGAAGCCTCCCTTCAATTTGTGAGAAAACTTTCGGGCTTTCCAAGGCCCTCGAAAGCGAACGAGGCGGCCTTTTCACAGGCCGTCGAGCGCATCGCGGCTGTCACCGAGGACCTGCTCCATTCCCTCGCCACGAACGCGGAGCCGCGGAATCGCGAAATCGAGGCGGCTCGGGCTCGTGCGCGGGCCGCGGAACGGTTCGGGAGTTCCTGATCTCGGACGGCACGGTCCAGACCGGCTCTGGCCCGCGTGCAACCACGAGAAGGCGGGAACGCCGCGCGGACAGACTCGAAACGGAGGCGGTCTCGAATTCGGATGAGTTGCCCTGAGCCGGCCCGAGCGATCAGTAGATCCGTGTTTTGTCGTCATGCGGTTCCGGCGCCGCTTCCTGGGGGTCTGAAGGCGGATCGGAGGAGGGATCCGAGGACGGATCGGCCGATGCGGCCGGGGCCGGGGGGGCCTGACGCCAGGACCAAACGCTCATCATCAGAGACGCCCCGAGGAGCGTGAGACCGCCAGCGAGGACGATGAAGGCCACGATCGTTTCGATTGGTTTCAATCCACCGACAGTCAAGTCGAGATGGACTTGCAGGTTTTGCCTCGCAGGAAGGTCCACGGCGACAACGTAGTAGGCTCCCCAGCCGGGAAGGGTCAGGTCGAACAGGATAGCCGTCCCGTTCGCCTCAAAAAGGGGAGCAACGGCATTGGAGCCGTCGCGAAAGGACGTGTAGCCCCGATCATCGAAGACGAGCAGATCAAAGGGCCGGCCCTGAAGTTCGGAAAGATTTCCGCTCAACCACCCCGTCCCGACGAAGCCGAATTCGTACCCGTAGTAGCCTCCGGAGCGCACGAAGACATCCTGTGACATCCGAATGGGCTGGGCAGCTTGTAGCATCGTGAGCGATCCGACGAGGATCTGCGCGGCCGCGATCCCTACGAGGAAATAGAGACGCCTCACGAGACCGTCTCCCGGTCACGCCTTCCGCGCGTCATGGACGGCCACCCCTGCATGCGAGCTCTGCGGTGGGGGCACTCGACAGATCGGAGGCCTCCCTCCGGAGCGGTCTGAAAACCTGCGTCACGCCACCGGGGGAGACCACCCCCGGCCCCGTCCTCGGGTCGAGCATTCGCTCACGTCCTGGGAGGGGGTTGGACGCGTGCAATGATGACCGAAATGTTGTCCGTTCCGCCGCCTTTGTTCGCCAGAGCAACGAGGATCTCGCAGGCCGTTTGGGGATCGGTCGATTCGACCACGACGCGCTGAATGTCCTCGTCTTCCACGTGATTGATGAGGCCGTCGCAGCAGACCAAGACGAGGTCGCCGGGCTCCGCCGTAAGGCAACCGATGTCCGGGGTCACCTCGTCATAGACCCCGAGGGCCATCGTGATCACGTTCTTCTTCGGATGGTGCCTCGCTTCCTCGGGCCGCAGCTCCCCTCGATCGACCAGCTCCTGGACGAGGGAGTGATCCCGGGTCACCTGGAAGATCTCCTGTTCATTGATGATGTACGTCCGAGAGTCGCCCACGTTCGCGATGTAGAGGTCGCGACCATCGACGACCGCAAGGCTCAGAGTCGTCCCCATCCCCTCGCATTCCGGATGCCGCCGCGCCTCGTCGAAGATGGCCTGATTGGCGTTGGCGACCGCGGCCCGGAGCTCACGGTCATACGTGGACCGCGGAATGTCCTCCTGGCTCGTCAGGACCGGGAGAATCGTGCCCGCGACCGCCCGGACCGCAGTCCGGCTCGCAACATCCCCGCGGCTGTGTCCTCCCATGCCATCGGCCACCATCAGGAGCATCCGGGTCCGCGGTTCGGACAGATACGCCGTCTGGATTTCCATCGCGAGCAGGCTGTCTTCATCGACCCGTCGGACTTTCCCGACGTTCGAGGCGAATCCGAGCCTTCCCCGGGAGGAGCGAATGACCGTCTCGGTCCCTCCCGCAGACACCTTCTTTTCCGGGACCTTGCGAACCATGATCACGTCCCCCCGCGTCGTGTGCCGCCTTTGAAGGTAATCGTCATGTACGGTCCTTTCCCCGCCTTGTACACGAGAGCGAGGACGTCTCCGTCCGCCAGCTCTTGTTTCTTGAACCCGGGGATCTGTCGATACGTTCTCCCGCCATCGTGGGACATGGCCGTGCCGTTCATGCTACCCAGGTCCTCGATCCAACAGCGGCCCTTCGGGTCTTTCACGATTCGCGCGTGATGCTTCGAAAGGTACCGTTCCGTGTCCAAGATCCCAATCTCAGGAGGGTGGCCAAACCCTTTCTTGGCGCAACTCTGGTCGCACGTCTTGTGGTCCCTCCCAATCTCCATTTCCTTCTTGAGTTTGCACTTCTTGCCCAGCACAACAAGGTGGGGAAAGCCAAGGGTCTTTTCGGACCCGCCCGAGATCGCCTGCGCCATGTCCTGGGCGGTCGGAAACCGGTCCTTCGGATTGTACGCCATCGCCCGGATCACGACGCGGGACAGGTCCTCCGTGACGCCGGGTTCGAGATCGCGAGGGGATCGGAAGAGTTCCGTTTTCCCGCCCGAGAGTTGTTTCATGGAGCCGCGAGGGTCCTGTCCCGTGAGGAGAAAGAAGAACACCGCGCCCACGCCGTACAAATCGCTCGCGGGGGTCGCCTCTCCCAGGTTCTGCTCGGGAGCCCCCCAGCCTGGCGTGTAGATGACCGTGCCGGCCCCCGTGAACTGGCGGAATTCCTTCTTTGCGGCTCCGAAATCGATGAGGACCACCTCCCGGCGGACATCGAGGATGATGTTGTTCGGCTTGATATCCCGGTGGATCACGTTCCGCCCGTGAAGGTAGGCCAAGGCCTCGAGCAGCTGGAGGATATGCCGGCTCGCGGTGGCCACATCGGCGGCCTTATCTCGGTAACGCTCCGACAATGTGTCGCCTTCGAGCTTCTCCTCGACGAGGCAGAACGGCCCCAGGCTCGTGCCTTCGTCTAAATAGCGCACGACCCGCGGATGCCCGGGGGACGCGAGGGCCTTCAGGATGTCGGCCTCGATATGGAGCCGTTCCTGCGCCTGCTCCAAATCGGGGCCGCTCGCTTCTTTGACGATGACGGCTTGTCCGCGGTTGGACTTGCCCACATAGACAGTCGACATCCCTCCCTCGGCCAACTTGCTTTCGACCTGGTACCGACCCCTCCGACCTTTCAACGTACAGGGAACGGAGAGAGTCATACGGTCCGCAGGCTTATTTCAGGACAAATTGCAGCTTGACCAATTCAGCGACGTCAATCTCATCGGCATCCTGGAGTTCGTTGCGACCCGTGCCGGTGACGAGGATTCGGGACCCGTCCCGGACCAGCCAGGTCTTGTTCGAGCTCGCTTTCCTCTGCACCATCGTGGTTCCGTCTTCGATAAAGAACCGGTCGCCCTCCTGAAAGACGGTGAGGTGACCTCGGGAGATCTCGTTCGCCTGTTTCGGGTCGGTCAGAAACTTCGACAAGTCCGCACGCCCAATGAGCCACTGGGACGGTGGGATCGGTTGCTCCGAGTTGTCGGGGAAGACCAGGTAGCCCGCCCTCGGAAGCTCCTCCAAAGGTCCTTCCTCGGCCTCCAACGGTTCAGCCTGCGGTTCGCCCTCGGGTTCCGTCGGCTCCATCTCCGGCTCCGGTTCCGGCGTTGGCTCGTCCTCCGGCTCCGCGCTCGGCCCCGGATCAACGTCGCCTTCGTCCTCATCGAACGAGGGGGAGAGGCCTTCCTCCTCGGCGCCCTCGGATGGGCTGACGGGTTCCGGCTGGGCGATCGCAAGATCGATCTTCCCGCCGCAATCGTCGCAATACTTGGCGCCTTCCCGGTTCTCGCTGCCGCAATTGGGACATGTGGCCACGTGATCACCGCTTCGGCTTCTTCTTCCCGATGACCGTGGTCGCCTGGAGGAACTCCTTCTTGGCGGAATCGCTCAACTGGAGCCCGCTCCGCATCACGGTCGCCTGGGCGTCCTTCATCGTCGTCATGACCTCGTTCAAGGCCGCGTTCGCACGGGTCGCGGCCGTGGCGCCGGCATCCGACGCGAGGCTCTTCATGATCGTCTCCGCCTTCTGCAGGGCCGACGCCTCTTTCGTCTGCACCGCCCTCTGGATGAGGACGGTCGCTTCGGCGGAGCTCAGCAGCGTGCGCGGATACGGGTTGGTCTCGACGTTCCACTGCTTTGGGTCATCCGAGAAGGTCACTTCGACATCCTGCGTCACTTCGACCAAGGAGAATCGAACGAGGGTGCCTCTCCCCGCGGGCTTGGCGGGGACGCCCAGACGGAACACGAGGGTCTGCTCCTCGCCCGCGACCAGGTCTCGTAGCGGGATCGTGAACGCGGCACCGTCGAACTTCGGGCGGGGCAGACGGTTCAGGACCGGTCGAACCGTGTACGCGTCGGCCAACTCGGCCCCCGGCATGATCGAAACCTTCAGCTCGGGATTCGCGACCACGGTCCCCGCCATCTGGGCGGCCTGTTCCTGGAAGATCTGAGGGAGGCCGCCGCCCGTCGTCTCGATGTGGTGCCACATCCCGCCGCCGGCCTCTGCAATCTTCTGCAGGAGGAACTCATTGTAGTCGTTCCCGATTCCGATGGCGGTGATCGTGATGCCGGCTTCGCGCATGGCTTGCGCGAGGGTCACGAATTCTTTGCCATCGGTCCTGCCGACGGTCGGATTGCCATCCGTGAGGAGAAGGACCCGCGTCACCGTGCCGGCTTCGTGAGACGCCTGGCGCGCTTGTTTGAAGGCTGCCTCCAGTCCGTCGTACATTGCGGTGAGGCCGCCGACCGACAGAGCCTTCACGGCAGTGGCAATCTCTTTGGAGTTTCCGACCTTGGACGTCGGCAACTGGACTGCCGCTGAATCCGAGAAGGAGACGATCGAAAGCTGGTCCGTGGGACGGAGCTGCTTGATGAGGCCCATTGCCGCCGACTTCGCCTGTTCGATCTTCTCTCCGTCCATCGACCCGCTCGCATCGATCGCGAGGGCAATGCTTCGATTCCGTGCGGCGACGACCGCCGCGGACGGAGTTAGGTCCACGGCAACGAACACCGAACCGCCCGTATTCGGTTTGAGGGCTGCCCGGTTGATCGTGCACTTCATCGCGAGTGGCGATCGTTTCTGAGAACGACCCTGGGGCTCTATTGGCTGTTTCATTTTTCCACCTGGGAACCGGGCGATTGCGGCGAGCCTTTCTTATCTCTTACGCCCCTGTTCTCAGGAATTGATTCTCACGTCCCTCGCTTCCGGTCTCCAGCGGGAGAGCATTGTGAATGCGTTCCGCAGGGGCTGAGTCCTTCCACAGGGCGCATCGATTTCGATTCGTCGACCGGGATTGACGGCCACTAGGGGCGGGTCCTTCCGTTCCTCAACTTAATACTCTGGGTACTCTACCCGTGTCGGGAGTTGCAGGAAATGTCACCAAGACCCGCGAAGAAGGAGAGCGTCAACGACCGGAACGAAAGCCGAGTCCAAGGACGCGAGATGGCCCACGACCCCACGTCCATGATCACCCCCTGCCTGTGGTTCGACAGGCAGGCGGAGGAGGCGGCGAAGTTCTACGTCTCCCTGTTCCCGAGCTCCCACGTGGACAAGGTCGTGAAGTCCCCTGCGGACTTCCCGAGCGGGAAGAAGGGCGACGTCGTGTCCGTGGACTTCACCCTGATGGGCCGACCGTTCAGCGGCCTCAATGGCGGACCCTACTTCAAGTTCAACGAGGCGGTGTCGTTCGTCGTTCCGTGTGACGACCAAGCGGAAGTGGACCGATACTGGAAGGCCCTGTCGGCCGTCCCCGAAGCGGAGCAATGCGGATGGGTGAAGGACCGCTTCGGCGTGTCATGGCAGATCGTGCCGAAGATGCTGAATCGGTTCCTGGAAGACCCGGATCGTGCCAAGGCCGGACGCGTCATGGAGGCGATGCTCAAGATGAAGAAGCTCGACATTGCCGCCCTCGAGCACGCCGCCCGCGGCAGCGGTCGTCCCGGGTCCACGTGATCCGGGGCGGACGGCCCGGCGGAAGGCGACGACGTGGAGACGGCGTCGATCGTGACGACCTGCTGTGTCGCACTCGATCCATAGTCCACTTAGTTCATCGTGCTCCCACTCCGGGCTTCCGGCCCGGCTACGAGTCCGTTCGTTCCGAGGAAAAATCGGTTCGCAATCGCAGGAAAAGGGGGAGGTCCCAGGCGCGAAGCCTGGGATTCGACGTGCTCACCAGTAGGCGTCGTTGGTCAGGTGAACCGGTTCCGCCGTGAGGGTCCGTCGCCCGACGCCGGCCTCTGCGTAGCCGATGCCGTTCACGAATACATCGAGCTGGCCGTACACCACGACCGTATGGGTCCCCGAGCCGACGTTACCGAGAATCCAATTGAAGGCGTTCGCGGTCTTCGTCTTCTCGTAGAGGCTGAGGAACCCGCCCGGGATGCTGGCATCGAGCTCGGTCGCCCGGCTGCAGAACGAGACTTTTCCGTCATCGCCCTGCGACGGGCTGACCTGTACTCTCACGCCGTCCACCTCGACCCAGAGCTTTGCGGAGGCCTGGGTGCCCACCTTTCCGGTGTCGGTGATGCTCCCGGCCCACGCGACGGCGCACTCCGCGGTCACGCCAAACTGCACGTCCTCCGGATTCGTCGTGTGGAGGACGAGAGACAGAAGGGTAACCGTATCCGAAGAGGAGCCCGTGAGCAACTGAGACTGCATCACCTCGACGTCGGATGCCGCCACGCCGACCTTCATGGCCGGCACGCTGTCGGCCATGGCGTTCACGCGAACGACGACGACTAAGGCCGCCACCACCATGAGTGCGGTCAGCTGCAGCAACCGCTTCTTCGCCACCTTGTCCGTTCATATCACCTCCTGGGGGCGCTCCCCTTTGATTCAGCGGCGCACACCAGGACACACAAAAGGGCCTGTGCTTATGATTGGAACCATGTGCATCCGTCTGCTGTCAAAGCATTGCACCTCGGGGACACGTGTGTGCACTGCACGCCGGCCACGAAGGAACCACCAACATCCATGCGCGGAGCGCGCAAAACTTTCGGGCAACGCCTTCGGTTTGGTCCACGGGATCCGTCACGTCGAACGTGGCTTCTCCGAGGGATGCGATGGCCAGCATTTCATAATGTTTCAGGGCGACTTTCAGCGACTTGCGGACGAGCCGCTTTGACCGTCGGGGCCCTCAAGCGAGTCCAATCTGCTTCATCAGACCCACAAGGTCGTAGAAGAGCCGCTCCTCCGTGATCTCCCCCTTCTCATTCCAGGTGGCCACCGTACAGAACTCCACATGGAAACTCTTCCCTGTCGGCGGGATGGCTTTCCCCTCCGCAGTCTTCATTGGTCCCTTCATGGTGCCGGAGAAATCCGCGACGGAGCACGTGTGGTTGCCATCCGCGAAGAGGAGCTTGTACGGGCGGTTGATGAGGTGGTTGTCCGGGAAGGTCATGAAGAATTCAACGGCTTCCACGTCATGGTTGTGCCGTCCTTTCGTGGGCGGGGCCCCGCCGGGCCAGTACACGGCAACATTTTCGGTGTGACGTTTTCTAAAAGTCTCCCAAAGAGGACTTCCAGGTCCGGCATTCCAAGCATCGTCCAACGTCGTCATCAAATCTACCAGCTCTTTTTGTTTCATGTGCAGCCCTTGACCCGCATCATCGGGGTCTTTCAAGAAACCTTGCCAATCCTGTGCAACGGGCTGACGCACCCTCGCTCGGGATGAATTCGTTCTCCACTCGCGCCCACAAGGAGGCATGAGTTCGATGCGTGGGCCAGGATTCGAACCTGGGAACCCCTTCGGGAAGGGATCTTGAGTCCCTCGCCTTTGACCGGGCTTGGCTACCCACGCACAGCCCGCGAGACGCCCGGCGGGGTAAAATCCTTCCCTTAAGTCCAGGCCAACGAGGTCCGCAAAGCCTTATCGTGCCCGCAATGGGTCCCGAAGCGAGGGCGGCACATGGTGGCATATTTCACAAAGCCTTTCTTCGATGAGGTCGCGACCCGTCTGAACGCAGACCCAGAGTGGAACAAAAAGGCAGGGACCATCGCGGCGAAGATTGTCTTGACATGCGCCGATCGCGGCCGTTCCTTCCTGATCGAGGTCCGGAACGGGATCGTGTCCGCATCCGAGTCGGCCCCCGATGTTGCCGCCGATTTCAAGTTCGAAGGGCCCTACGAGGCGTGGAGCCAGCTCGGAAGGGGCGAGAAAGACCTGCAGAGCCTCGTCCTCGGAGGAAAGATTCGGTTCCGCGGGTCGATGCCGAAGGTCATGGCCCTGATGGGGAGCTTGGGCCGGATTACGGAGACGGCCCGACTGGTCCCGAAGGAGTTCTGAGCGCGCCGCGGAATACGAATGCGGCGACGAGGACGCCGGCGAGTTCCAAGACGCCGAGGAGGGCGGCGGTGGCGACGAACAGGAGAGTCCACGCATTCGACCCGGCGATGGCCACTTGATCCGGACCGGAGACGATGAAGTGGCCCTGAAGGCCGTAGGCAAGGGACGCCCCCATCGCCACCGCGAGGAGGCCGGAGGCCGCGAGGCGATGGAACCGCAGCACCGCCAACGCCGCGACGGGGGCGACCATGATGACGAGGACGATGAAAATGGCGTCCGGGATCGCCGGCAGGATTTGCAAGGCGCCATGCGCCGCGGCGTGGACGAGGACTACGGCGAGATGCGCGAATACGACGCCGACGAAGATCCGGTCGAGTCGGTTCATCCGCCGGCCCCTCGGCCTGGGATGAAACCGTCTGCGCGCCACGCCTCCACCACTTGGCGGAAGCCCTCTCGGACGGTCGGGTACCGCGGGACCCAACCCAGTTCTCGCCGCAACTTCGCCGAGGAGGTGCGGGTGGACAGGGTGAGGAAATCGAGCGTCTCCGGTCCGAGGGCGAGCCGGGCGAGCCAGCGTGGGACGTGCTTGGGCGCCGGCGCCCCCAACGCGTCCGCAAACGCGATGAAGAATTCCGCGAGGGACACGGGTTGGTTGTCCACCGCGTGGAAAATTCCTGAAGCCTGACTCTCGATGACCGCGGTCATCGCGTCGGCGGCATCGTCGACATGGGTGCATGACCAGAAGTTGTCTCCAGGGCCGACGATGGGCAGCTTCCCACGGACGAGCCTTTCTCCCATGTACCGAGTCTGGGCCGCATCCGCGCAGTAGAAGGTGCCGAACCGCACCGTGCTCGTGGCGAAGCCATTCTTCTCCCCCGCCGCTCGGGCGATTTGTTCGGCCTCCGCAGCGGTCCCGAACCAAAGTTGTGGATCGGGAGAGGTGTCTTCATCGAACAGGGAGCCGTCTCGGGGTGTGGCGATCCAGACGATTCCTTCCTGAATGTATGCCCTGGCACCGACCTGAGCACAAGCCTCCAAGAGGGCCTTCGTCCCTTGGGTGCGGATTCGATCGTTCGGGATCCAGTCCCTCCGCCGGAAACGTATGCCGGAGGGGATCGACGTCGCCGCCCGAACCAAGACCTCGGAGCCCTGTGCAGCGGAAACGAGCGAATCGACATTGAAAAGGTCACCACGGCGAGGCTCGCCGCCGGCCGACCGAATCACGGCGTCGTTCTCCGGTCGCCGGGAAAGGCCGATGACGTCGTGGCCGTGACCCGCCAGACGGGCCACAAGGCGACGCCCGAGAACTCCGGTCGCCCCGGCCACGAAGACGCGCACAAGCCGGCCATCGGCATCAAACGGTTAAATATCGCCGCACGCTTCGGTTGGAGGAGAGCGGCGGCCGTCGAAGACGATGGTGGACTTCGAACTCACCGACGAACAGAAGCTCATTCAGAAGACCGCCCACGAGTTCGCGGAAAAAGAGATGCGGCCCGTGGCGATGGAACACGACCAGAAGGGCACGGTTCCTTGGGATGTCATCAAGAAGGGGCATGCCCTCGGCTTGGACACGGCCTTCATCCCACAGGCCTACGGGGGTGGCGGCGTCGAGTCCGCCCTCACCCATGTGATCGTCACGGAGGAGTTGAACTGGGGCTGCGCCGGGATGGCGACGGGAATGATCGGCGCGGGGCTCACCTATCTGCCGATCATCCACATGGGGACGGACGCGCAGAAGAAGCGGTTCCTCACGCGCTTCACCGGACCCGAGGCGCGCCTCGGAGCCCTCTGCCTCACGGAACCGGACGCGGGCTCCGACGTCGCGAACATCTCGACGACCGCCACGAAGGACGGGAAGCACTGGGTCCTGAACGGCGTCAAGCGCTTCATCACGAACGGCGGGATCGCGGACATCCACGTCGTCTTCGCGACGGTCGACAGGAGCCTCGGATACTTCGGCATCCGGGCCTTCGTCGTCGAGCACGACACTCCCGGGCTGAAGGCGGGCAAGGTCGAGGACAAGATGGGCGTGCGGGCGAGCCACACGGCCGAGGTCATCCTCGACGATTGCCGCATCCCCGAAGGCAACATGCTCGGGTCCGACGAGAAGAGCGCCTTCTATGGCGCCATGAAGACGCTCGAGGCCTCCCGGCCTCTCGTCGCCGCAGGCGCCGTCGGGATCGCGCGGGCGGCATACGAATACGCGCTCGACTACTCCCGAAAACGGAAGGCTTTTGGGTCCCCGATCGCGAAGAAGCAGGGCATCGCGTTCCTGCTCGCCGACATGAAGACGAAAATCGATGCGGCCCGGCTCCTCACCTGGCGCGCCGCGTCCCTCCTGGACCACGGGCTGCCTATGAACAAAGAGGCGAGCATCGCCAAGTTGTTCGCGGCCGACGCCGCGATGGAGGTCACGACGGACGCGGTCCAGATCCTCGGGGGCGCCGGCTATATGAAAGACGAGCCGGTCGAGAAATGGATGCGGGACGCCAAGATCTTCCAGATCTGGGAAGGGACCTCCCAGATTCAACGGGTGGTCATCTCCCGCGAGGAGATTGGCGAGCTCTAGGCGCCGCCCCGAGCGACAACTGCGGCTTTCGCCTTCGCCGGCTTCTCGAGGAGGGACCGCAAGATCTCACGCTCCTCCCGCACCAGCCGAAGATACTCGGCGAAATCCTCGTCGCTCATCGTGAGGAGCTTCGCGAAGTGGGAGACGTCCTGCTTCGTGAGGAAGTCGACGTCCTCCAGGCCTGCGATCGCCTCCGACAACTCTTCCTTCTCTCCGATCTGCTCGAGTCGCTTCGTGAGCGTGACGAGGCGCGAAACGACCTCGGGGCTTGCCTGCACCGAGAGGCCAATTTTCGAGAGGGCTTTGAGGCCGTCGGCCGTCTTTTGTTCCGCGAAAGCCTGGGAGGTACCCTCCCCCCAAGCCATGTGGAAAATCTCGGCCGTCGCCCGATAGTACGTCTCGATGAAATGGTCCACCCGCTCCTCGCGCCCGACCTCGACGAGGTCGGCGTCCCGCATCTTTCGGATGTGATGGTAGATCGCCTGCGGTGTGAGGCTGAGTTCCGCGGCGATTTGGCTCACGGTCATCTCCTTCGCCCGCAACAGGTACACGATCCGACGTCGAGTTTCATCCGCGAGTAGCTGGAAGGCCTCGGGTTTTCGAATGACCTTGAAGGCTTTCATCGGGTCCGTCTGACAACCTATGTTTACCCACATCTATAACCATTTCGGTTACTAAAACGACTGGTTTATTAACTGCCATATGTATTGCGCAAACATGGATTATAACAAAGCAAACAAGGGATTTGGAAAGGACCGCAAATCACCCGAGGTCCTCCTTCAAAACCTTCCGATCTACAGCTGGCTGGCAAGCCAGCGCGAGTCCAGCGTGATGAGGTGGCTCCGATGATCGGGACGACTCCGTGGGCATTCACGCGGCTCGACCTGTTCCGCCCCCGGAACCGCCTCGCGGATCGATATGCCCGCTGGGAATACGGGATGGCCGACGCGACCCCTCTTCTGCGAGACATCGAACGGCGGGAGCCCCGACGTTCCCGACGGACGGTGAACCGGAGAAGGGCCATCCTTCGAAGTCAGGGGAGGGCCCACCCACTCCGCCTCCTCGCGATGCTGATGGCGCCTCGGCACCGTTAAGCGGGCCTCCGCCGGTTCGCCCGCGTTGACCGAGGCCCCCATTCTCCGGATTCCGGACCCCCTCCGGCTCCCTCGCGGGAGCGTCCGCGGGTTCATCGCGCTCACCGTGACCGCGACGTACACCTATCTGCTCCTCGAAGGGGCGCCCGGGGCGCGCGTCCCGGCGGTCCTCGTGAACTCGGTCGTCGTGGTGATCGCCTTCTATTTCGGGAGTCGGGCCGTCGGGCCGCCCCCTGCCTCGCCGGGAGCGGTCCCTCCGACCCAGGCCCCCCATGCCCCTCCAAAGACACGTCTCGTGCGGATCCTGATCCTGGCCGCAATCCTGGGCCTCGCGGGATGGTCCGTTCGATCGAGCCCCTCCATTGACGCGATCCCCCCGGACCTCCGCTCGGTCCTCCTGGTCCTCGGCGGGTACGTCTCGGGCGTCGTCGTGTCCTGGCTGGTCCACCGTCGGATGACGGAGAGCCCTTTTCGGCGGAGATTGACCACGATCGCCCGCGATGCGATCGCCGTGGGGGCCCTCGCCCTGACCGCGTACTCCTGTTTCGCCCTCGCGACGGGGCAGACAACCGTGTTTGCGGACCGTGTGGTCGACGCCCTGTCTCTCGTCGTCACCTTCTACTTCGGATCTCGAGTCATCGGCCACTAGGATACGGGCCGGTCCCCCGGAGACGGTTGCGTTGCCGGGCTGGACCGGAGGAGGATCGGAAGGGTCGCGAGCCACGCGATCTCGAACACGAGGGAGACGATCGAAGGCAGGGTCGCCTCGGGACCGAAGACGGAGAATGCCAGGACGATCGCCAAGCCCAGATTCTTGAACGAAGCAAAGGCCGTCGCCGCGATCTGGTCGTCCCGGGAGAGGTGGATCCTCCGAGCGAGGAGGAACACGGCGAGGCCGAGCCCGAACGTGCGGACGATCGCGAGGGCGGAAACGGTCAGGATGAGGTCGGGCCGACTCAGGAGGGTCCCGCGGGCCGAGCCGGACACCGCAAAGACGAGGAAGAGGAAGGAGAAGCTGACCGCGGTTGGCCGGTGCGCGTGAATCTTGGGCCAACGGCGGAGGGGCCGGGAGGCGGCGATCGGGACGCCGACCAGCAGGACGGTCTGGACCACGAGGCCCAGGAGGGGGACCGTTTCCCGGGTGAAGGCGAAGGTGAGGGCGGGGACCACGAGCAGGCCGAAGAGGTAGAGGAGGGCCAGGGAAATGAGGGTCCGCCGGGTGTTTCCCCGGATGTATGCGGTGATCGGCACCACGGCGATCGCCGGCGGGACGGCGGCCATGAGCACCCACCCATCGTGGATCGCTCGTTCGGCCGTGAGCGATGCGAACGCCAGGATGGGGATCCCCAGCACGACGTAGTTCATCGAAAGAGGGAGGAGGAACCAAAGTAGCTCGGCCCGGAGGGAGATCCCCGTGAAGGAAATCTCCGTCAAGGCAAAGGTCGTCGCAATGATCAGGGCGACTTGGGAAATCTCTCGCGCTCCATACGGAAAGCCGCCGGTGAGGAACCCCAAGGCCAATCCGGAGGCGACCATCGTGGGAAAGCTTCTCCACGGACGGAACACGCGGGGCGGAGGCACGCACCGGTCAAAAGGCTGCCGCATCAGGTTGCGCGATGGGGGCACCTCGACGACCGTGCGCCCGATCGCATCGAACGGAGACCCGTCCGCTCCGACCGTCGTCTCCCCATGCAAATCAGGATTGATTTTCGCCGCGCCAAGTATTAAGTCCGGGTGATTCGTCGATGACTTGCAATGCCTCTTCCGATGAGAGACGATTCTGAAGCGGTGGCCTCAACGGTGGCCACTATGTTCACCCTCATCATCGTGATGATGCTCCTTCAGAGCGCCACGATCGGCTCGATCCCCTCGAAGCAGTACGAGGCCGAGCGCCTCACGAGCCTCGAGGCGGTCGCGGCCTTCGACCGGCTCCGATCCATGGCATCGGCCCTCGCCACCCCGTACGACCAGTTCACGGTGTCGTTCCCCCTCGGCACACCGGCGGTCTCCCCGTTCGCCTCCCCGAGCATCGGCACGCTGCGCTTCGACCCGTCCGAGGTGACCCATTCGAACGCCTCCTACAAGTTCGTGCCGCGCCTCTACGACGCCCGCGTCACGAAGGTTGACCAAGACGTCATCCTCGCGATCGACAGTTCCGGGTCCATGGCCTGGAACGACCCGAGCCGACTCCGGATCTCGGGGGCGAAGGACTACGTGACCCACCTGACGTTCCCCGACCGCGTCGCCGTTGTAGACTTCGACGACGTCGCCCGACTCACGAAGACGGGCTGCGGCACCGCACCGGATCCGAACACGGCGCATCACCTCTATAGCCCCGGTCACGCGGGTCCGAACTACAGCGAGGTGTGGTCGGACCTCGATTGCATCGACGCGGCCGGCAGCACGAACTACGGTGACGCCCTACGGATCGCGAACGACGAGCTATCGGGCTCGGTCCCGGTGTGAACCCGGCGAGGCTCACGTCGATCGCGCAAGTCACCGGTGGGACGTACTACGCCGCCCCGGACGCGTCGGCGATCCGGTTCATCTACTTCGAGATCGCGATGCGCTTCAAGGGATCCATCACCTGCGGCACCCTGACCGCGAGCAACCCGATGGGCGGCTCCCTGAGCCTCACCCTGGCGAATCGCCAGTACCCTACCCAGACGGTCCGGCTGGAGTCCAGCGGCGTCTCGGTGACCCAGCAGCAGGGCGGACTGGTCCAGGAGGGCATCCCCGTGGCCGTGGAACCGAGCGGACTCGGGACCGCCACCCTCCGGCTCACCCTCCTCTCCTTCCTGGGCCCCTCGTTCTCGGCCTCCGGATCCGACTACCAGTTCCTCTCAGGCCAGTTCCTGGGGGCAACGGTCGACGATACCACGATCACCCGCCCGAACCTCGCGGACCAGAGTGGAGAAGTCGTAACCATTTCCGACTTCGTGCAGTATTGGGGTGACCAAGGACTCGCGACCCCAGGGGCCGTCGCGGGGATCCGGGGCATCCTCGGCCAGTCTTCCTCGCAGCTCCTTTGGGGCAACGCGAACATGACCGGGAAGAATCCCACGCAGGCGAAGTTCAATGTCGACAACGCGCAATCGTCGCTTTCCGCGGCCGCCCTCCGCGTAAGTCAAGAAGTGACGGCGGGGAACATGGACGCGTCCCTCGGCGACGCGACGAAGAACGACATCGTCCGGGTCGGGTGCGCGCTGGACCAGTTCAAGAACTGGTACACGGGCGTCACCTTCACGATCCAGAGTCCGAACGCCGCGGCCTGGGCGGTCTGGTTCAACCGGACGTTCGCCACCTCGGGCGTCCCGCTCTCCTATGGTGCAGTCGGGAATCAGGTCGTGCTCACGGTTCGCGCGGTCGACCGCTTCATCATCACCGAGCGCGTCGTCTCTCTGGGCTTTTACTAGGCCCCTGGAACTTGAAACAAAGTCCCGGTAGCCCTGCCGCGCCACCGCCCGGAGATCACGTGGGTCGTTCGATGATTGTCGCGACGCCCATGCCGAATCCGATGCACAGGGTGGCGAGGCCGTATCGCAGGTCCTGGCGCTCCATCTGATGAAGCATCGTCGTGATGAGCCGCGCGCCGCTCATCCCGAGAGGGTGGCCCAAGGCGATTGCGCCGCCGTTCACGTTCAACCGGGCGTCTTCGAACCCGATCGTGTCCCGCGTCGCGATCGGCACGGACGCGAAAGCCTCGTTGACCTCCCAGAGGTCGATGTCGTCCGCCTTCAGGCTCGCGCGATCGAGCGCCTTCCGGATCGCGGGGATCGTGCCATCGAGCATGACCGTTGGGTTTGTGCCCGCGACCCCGGTCGCGACCACCCGCGCGCGCGGTTCGAGGTTCAGGGCCTTCGCGGTCTCCGGATTCGTCAGGAGGATCCCGCAGGAACCATCGTTGATCCCGCTCGAGTTGCCCGCAGTGATCCGTCCGTCCGGCTTGAAGGCCGGCGGCAGCGAGGCAAGCTTCTCCAACGAAGTGTTCCTTCGCGGGTGCTCGTCCGTGTCGAACATCCGCTTCTGGCCATTCTCATCGAGGACGGGGACCGGCTCGATTTCCGTCTTGAATCGGCCCTCGTCGATCGCGCGG
Organism: Methanobacteriota archaeon; assembly: GCA_005878325.1. GTDB lineage: Archaea > Thermoplasmatota > Thermoplasmata > RBG-16-68-12 > RBG-16-68-12 > RBG-16-68-12. The sequence continues at coordinate 18,038 of VBMR01000099.1, forward strand.
ATCGCCTTCCGATGGGACCACAGGGAGAACTCGTCCATCTGCTCGCGGGTGACGTGATACTTGTCCGCTACTAGGTCCGCGGAAATCCCCTGCGGCACGATCTCGTATTTTTCGAGGAGTTTCGGGCTCAACGTGCCCGCATCGGACGAGATCGGCACCCGGGACATCGACTCGACGCCGGCCGCGACCACGACGTCCGCTTGGCCGGTCATGATCGCCATGGACGCGAAGTTGAAGGCCTGCAGGCCCGAGGCACACATGCGGTTCACGCTCGTACCGGGGACTGAATCCGGGAATCCCGCGATCAGCGGCGCGATCCGTCCAATGTTGAGACCCTGTTCGTCGATCTGCGTGACGCATCCCATGACGACATCGTCGATGCGTTTCGGGTCCACGCCCGTGCGCTCGACGAGCGCCCGAAGCGCGAACGCGGCGAGATCATCCGGCCGCCAATCCTTGAGCGAACCGCCTCGCCGGCCGATTGGAGTGCGCACCGCTCCCACAACGACGGCATCCTGCATGGGACCGTTCCGACCTGATTCATGCACCGCGCGGCATAAGAACATTGGCCACGCGAGGGCCACCGGCGCCTGGTGAAGGAGTCGTCTCTGATGTACCTCTAGGTGGAGGTATGAGACGAGGTGACCAGGACGTCGATCCACGCCTCTCGGAGTCCACTCGGCAGACGTAGTCCTCCTTCCTCTCCGACCGTCCGTTGTCCCGTTCGTAGTGCCAGAAGTAGAAGTACCGCCGTCCGTCGAAGGCCCGCACGCGGGCGCCGCATCCGATTTCCATTTCATACCTCTAAGTAGGCTCGTCTTGGACTTCACACGCCTCCTCCCGGGTCCCTTTTGCACCCAGCTCCTTGCGAACCTCGGGGCGGACGTGATCAAGATCGAGGAACCGAAGACCGGCGACTATATGCGGGCCGTCCCGCCCCTGGTCCACGAGGTCTCCTATCCCTTCCTCATGGTGAACCGCGGGAAGCGATCCCTCGCGGTCGACCTGAAGACCTCGGAAGGCCAGGAGATCGTCCGCAAGCTCGCGCACCGCGCCGACGTGGTCGTGGAACAGTTCCGTCCCGGCGTCATGGCGCGCCTCGGCGCGGACTACGACGGCCTCTCGATGATGAACCCGAAGCTCGTCTTCTGCTCCTTCTCCGGGTACGGACAGACCGGACCGTATCGAGATCTCCCGGGGCACGACCTGAACTTCGAGGCGCTCGCGGGGATCCTATCCGTAACCGGGACGAGGGATCGACCGCGGCCCGCGATCCCCGGGGTGCCCATTGCCGACCTCGCGAGCGGCTTCAACGCGGCTCTCGCAATCCTCGCCTCCCTCCGGCTCCGGGACCGGACGGGACGGGGCGAGTACATCGACCTCTCGATCCACGATACGGCGGTCAGCCTCCTGGTCCTCGGGCTGGCCCGGTACTTCGCCACGGGCGAGGAACCCGTCCCCGGAGAGACCATGATCACGGGGACGTTTCCCTTCTACGCTCTGTACGAGACGAAGGACGGCCGATGGCTCTCCGTCGCCACGGTCGAGCCGAAGTTCTGGGTTCGGATGTGCGAACTCGTCGGGGCGCCTGAGCTCGCGGATCGACAATTCGCGGCGGATGCCGCCCGCACGGCGGTCGCGGACACCTTGGCCGCGCGGTTTCGGGAGAAGACGCTCGCAGAATGGGACGAGATCCTCGGAGCCGAACGGCTGCCGATCGCGGCGGTGAAACGAATGTCGGAGGTGGTCGACGATCCGCACGTGAGAGCGCGGGGTCTCCTTCCGACCGCCGACGTCCCGGGCGTGGGCAAAGTCCGTGTCATCGCGCATCCTGCACGGCACAGCGGCGCGACGACGACGAATCCGACGGCGGTCCCGAAACGCGGCGAGCACTCGGAGGAAATCCTTCGGTTCCTCGGATATACCTCGAAACAGATATCTTCCTTGGCGAAGCGAGGCGTCATCGGCACGGCCGGACCGGGTCCGAAGTAGGCCCGGAAGGTCGCCTCACTCGCCCTTGAATTTGGGTTCCCGTTTCTCCAGGAAGGCCTGGAGTCCCTCGAACAGATCCTCCGACGAGGACACGAGGCCGAAGGCCATCGCCTCCATCTCCAGAGCGGCATCGATCGGGACATCGCCGCTCCGATTCAGGAGGACTTTCGCGAGCCGGATCGCGATCGGAGCCTGCTTCGCGAGTTTCTCGGCGAAAGCCCGGACCTCCGAGGGAAACGCATCGTTCTCCACCGTCCGGGTCACGAGGCCTATCGCCGCCGCTTCGTCCGCGGTGAGCCGCGAACCGAGGAGGACGAGCTCCTTGGCCTTGGCCTGGCCCAGGATTCGGACGAGGCGTTGGGTTCCTCCGGCGCCCGGGACGAGGCCCAGGTTGACTTCCGTCTGGCCCAGGTTCGCCCGCTTCGCCGCGATGCGGAAGTCGCACGCGAGGGCGAGCTCGAGGCCGCCGCCGAAGCAGTGGCCGTTGATCGCCGCGACGGTGGGCTTCGGAAGATTCGACAGTCGGTGGAGGACCTCTTCGGATCGCCGGGAGAAGCGCCACACCTTGAAGGCCCGCGAGACCTCGCCGAAGGAGGTCAGGTCCGCACCCGCGCTGAAAGACCGCTCCCCGGCGCCGGTCACCGTGACGCACCGAACCGAGTCGTCTCGTTCGAGATCCGCGACCGCCCAATCCAGATCCTCGAACAGCTGGGCGGTGAGCGTGTTCAACCGATCCGGCCGGTTGATCGTGATCGTCGCCACATGACTCGCCGCGTCCTTCGTGACCAACAAGGTCTCGTATGTGTCGTGTCCCTCTCGCCGATGTTCGTAGAATCCTTTCCCCGATTTCACGCCGAGGTCCCCTCGGGCCACCATCGCATCGAGGATCGCGGGCACCTTCGTCCGCGGGTGGTCTCGAAGCGCCCCAACGACGACATCGATGCCGAGATCGTCGGCCGTGGCGAGGGGTCCTTTCGGGAACGCCGTGCCGAGCCGCATGGCCTCGTCGATGTCGGACGGACCCGCCACCTCCATGGAAACGAGTTCCGCCGCAGCCGCAACCATCGGCGCAAGGATGCGGATCGGGTCGAATCCCCTGCCCATCTCCGGGACGAGATTCGGCCGGCCCGTCTTGTAGGAATAGAACCCGGCCTCGACCTTGCGGCCGAGTTTCTTGTCGGCGATCAGAGCCTGGACGCTGCGCGGCATGGGCCGGCCGGCGTTCTGGATCAGATGATGGAGGACGTTGATTCCGACTTGGTCCGCCAACTCGAACGGTCCCATCGGAAACCCGGCCCGGAACCGCATCGAGGCGTCGATCGTCTCGATCGGAATCCCTTCGTCGTCATGGATCCACGCCGCCTCCTCGAAGTACGGACCCAGGACGCGCGTCGTGATGAAGCCCGGGACATCCTTCTTCACGACGACGACCGTCTTGCCGAGGGACTTGGCCAGACCGACGGCCGCCTCCAAGGTCGCGTCGTCCGTCGTCTCGGCCCGGATCACCTCGACCAAGGGCATGAGCATCGGCGGGTTGAAGAAGTGCATCCCGACGACCTTGTGAGGGCGCTTCGTCGCCCGCGCCATATTGGAGATCGGCAAGGCGGATGTGTTCGACGCAAGGACCGCGTCCTTCGGCGCCGCCCGATCCATCTCCTGGAAGACCCGCTTCTTGAGGTCCAGGTCTTCGAAGACGGCCTCGATCACGAGCTCCGCGTCGCGAGTCGCCTCTCGAAGGTCCGTCGTCGGATGGATCCGCGCCAAGGCCTCGCGGCTCTGCTCGGGGCGGATCTGGTCCTTCTCGACGAGCTTACTGAGGGACCAACGGATCCGCTCCATCCCGCGGTCGAGGAGTTCCGGAGTGACATCCCGCAAGGAGACCTCGTGGCCGCGGAGGGCCGCCAGTTCAGCGATCCCGTGGCCCATCTCCCCCGCTCCGATCACCGCGAGTCGCATCGGCGCCGCTCCCTCGGAGCAGAAAGGAGGACCCCGGTTAAAGGTATGGTGCGCCTGGAGAGCGAAGGTTCATCGGTGCGTGCGACTTCCGCGAAAACGTGGAGTCGATCGTCGGCGGGCTGATCCTCTTTGCTGCCATCGCTGCCACCATCCTCTGGTCCTTCGTCGTCGTGCCGGAAATCGCGGAGAGGAAGGGATACAATCCCAGGAGCGCATTTGTCCGCGGCCTGGTGTGGGCCCCCTTCCTATTGATCGTCTTCGTCCCCGCGATCGCGAACGGTTTCATCTTCTCCGTAAGCAACGCCGGGGATTGGGGGATCTTTTCGCTGGCGATGCTCGTCGCGATCCTCTACGACTACTACCGCTTGAATCCGGAAAAGGTCCCTTGGGTCCGCTCGCGAAACCTGAAGGTCAGATGAAGTCCCAGTCTCGCAGGACGTCCTCGAGA